>JBDSHM010000001.1:0-2505 GCA_039918495.1 Sulfuriferula sp.
AAAGAATGAAAGAGATAGTATTTTTCCCGGCTCTGACAGACTCTCAAATCGCTCTATGGAGATAAAGCCGTCAATCTTTTCCAAAAGCGGCCTCAGACTGGCTGCCAAATCCAGATATTCCTGTTTCTGATCAGAGGCTGGCCAAACTTCAAAAATAACAGCGATCAATTTAGGCTCCCAAATAATGGTTAATGAAAGTACGGGGCTGCCGAGTTAGATTTACAGTGCAATGCGACGTTCATTCTCGCAGGGTTAGGAATAAGCCATAGCGTTTTATAACAAAGCGCACCGCAAGAAAATAAATTGGCCACCAAACAGCAAGAATAATAAAAAGCTCGGTCAGGTGTAAATTTCCCTGAGATGCTTTGCTAAAAAGCAGAGCGGTAATGTAGAGAAGTAGAGAACCACCATCATTTAAGCGAGCATATTGGGCAGGCCATGCAACAATGAGCCAGATTGTTTGATGTACGTGCAAGCCGAGAAGGAAAGTTGAGACGATAAGAGCGCAAACCAGCACAAAACTAAGCAGGAGATAAAGGCTAATGGTTTTTGAGATTACGCTCATCGTTCCCCATTATTCCTAACGTAGAAGTCACCGGCGCTGCGCGGCTTTATCGCGCAGCGTCCGTGTTGACTGCCGGGTTGGGCGGCTTGTCATTGGCGTCCCCGCAGGTTGTAGAGCATGCCTCCTGGGGGAGCGGCATTGTCTGTGACACCCTCGTGAACGGCGAAATGAATAACTTGAGTACCGATGGATTGAGTTTGCTGCTTGATCTTTGCGGATTTTGCGCTCAGGAATTCGACGGCAACTGAATCGGGGGACGCCCACTTGAGGTTGGCACCATATGCGTGTTCGTTACGGACAGCACCATATAGAGATATAGCCGGAGAGCCAGCAGGTTGAGCACCATGCTCCGCGACGTAAATCTCGTACCCAAATGACGTTGTGGCTCCCCCGTTGGTTTCAAATAGCACAGCGTCGATTTTTCCAGTTGGTGATACGACGCGAGCAACTTCATCCTTGCTCGGTTCGCCGACGAGCCCGGAGAACAACCACGCCAACAGAAGCACCGCACTAATGAATAGCGTTGCAAGCGTGCCAACTATCCAGAGTATCCATTTCAGCGAACGCGGGATTGCCATGGTTTTAAGACGCCCAACGTAGAGCGAACCGGCGGCGCTTTAGCGCCGTCCAGCGATCGAAGGGAGCGAGGTTGAGCGCCATGTTAGAAACCTTATTACTTGGCGACTGGCGCATTGGCTGGCTCTATTTGTTTTTTGTTTGTTACTACGTCTTTTTGATTTGTCTCGGTTTGTACGGGCTTTGGTGTGGCTACGATGCTTTGCGAATTATTAGGGCCGCTAGATTGGAACTGAAAGAACGCAAGAGCAAGCTGAGCAATAGAAATGCCAAGAATGATAATTGTTAGCCAAATAAGGCGGCGCTGTATCAGAAAGTTTTTATCAGCAGTTGCGCTGGACTCTTCGCTCAAACGCACCAACAACGCGGCAAACGGAGCAAGTGCCAAACTTGGCATATGCGTTTGCGACTGTGCGGCCACGCGAACGTCATTAAGAATTTCGTTAGTTGGCTTTGTTGGGTCTGCATCAAGGTATGACATGGCGCGGCCTTGGGTTTCTAACGTAAAATTAAGGGGCGCGCTTTAGCGCGTCCCGCTTGAATGCTGGGTTGGGCATAGGTTAGTCGCAGTTGAAATAAATAACCTTGCCTTTTTCATAGTGAGGCCGCCCACAATCATCAGTGGAGTCATCTATCTGGCAGGTACCGTTACTTACTGGTTTATCTGTAACCGGTGCGATGCAGTGCCCGATGCACTCTTTCGAACTTTTGCATAACTTTCCTGCATCCCTGTATGGCAGAACACAATAAGCATAGCCCTTACCCGCGAACCATTCACCGTGTTTTTTTGTGCAAAGAGTTTCCGAGTGAACGGCATTACCCTTCGTGCGCTCCGCATTGGTTGGAGCATGATTGACCACCCCAGGTGCAAATTCAGCGTGTGCGTACAAAGTGATGGTCCACAACAACGAGAGCAAAAGTAATTGGCGCATTGTTAGGCCCAACAGTTATTCACCAGACCCACCGGTCTGTATTATTAAAATTCCCGGGGCATCCTGAAATTCTGTAACTAATTGATTCAATACGATGGTGCCTTGTCTGTCTGTCCGCATATGCAATAATAATACAGACCAGTGTCATGGGTGTATTTTCGCGTATTCTGGATGATTTAAACATCAATCAGGAGTGAGACTGATGGGGTTCGTATAGCCAATCCCATCAACGCCGTAGCGCTTCATCACCTCCGCACCGGATGGATCAGGTTCATGAGGTATGCCGCCGCCGACAGCTTGGTTCGCGCAGTGACATGCCGATGACCGAAATCGTGGCGCGGGTTTCGCGCCGTTACCTAATGCGCTTGAGCAGGCCGGACTGCTAATTTCCGACCAGGAAGCAGGAAATAGTTCGGGTCATTTCAATTGCAA
>JBDSHM010000002.1:0-1998 GCA_039918495.1 Sulfuriferula sp.
TGAGCAAAGACGAAGGTGGTCGTCACACCCCCTTCTTCAACGGCTACCGTCCCCAGTTCTTCTTCCGTACCACCGACGTGACCGGTGCGGTCGAACTGCCGGCGGGTACCGAAATGGTCATGCCGGGCGACAACGTTTCGGTCACGGTTGCGCTGATTGCACCGGTGGCGATGGAAGAAGGACTGCGTTTTGCGATTCGCGAAGGCGGCCGGACCGTCGGCGCCGGTGTGGTCGCGAAAATCGTCGAGTAAAAGTAATTGCCCGGTGCCGGTGCGAGTGCTTTCGTGCGGGATGCCGGGTTGATTCTAGGCCAGTAGCTCAATTGGCAGAGTGTCGGTCTCCAAAACCGAAGGTTGGGGGTTCGAGGCCCTCCTGGCCTGCCACTATATAACGGGAGCTGACCATCATTACAGATGTTGGTGAGTCTCACAGGGTTCATATGACCGACAAAATCAAGTTGCTGGCTGCCGTGCTGATGGTTATCGCAGGCATTGCCGGCTTTTATTATTTAGCTGATAGCCCGTCGGTAGTTCGTTTGGGTGCCATTCTGCTTGGATTTGCGCTGGGAATTGCGATTTTCTGGTTCACGCAGACAGGCCGACAGTTTTTTGCGTTCAGTCAGGAGTCGGTGGTCGAGGCGCGTAAAGTGGTTTGGCCGACGCGTAAAGAAACTATACAGACCACGGGCATTGTGTTTGCATTTGTAGTGGTGATGGCGTTGTTTCTCTGGTTGGTGGATGCAGGGTTGTTGTGGGCGGTGAAATTACTGATGGGGCAGAATACATGAGTATGCGCTGGTATGTAGTGCACGCCTATTCCGGGTTTGAGAAGAGCGTTCAACGCAATCTCAAGGAACGCATCGAGCGTGCCGGGATGCAGGATAAATTTGGTGAGATTCTGGTGCCGGTGGAAGAAGTGGTCGAGATGAAGTTGGGTCAGAAGTCGATCTCGGAGCGTAAGTTTTTCCCGGGCTACGTCCTGGTACAGATGGAAATGAATGATGAAACCTGGCACCTGATCAAGAATACGACCAAGGTTACCGGATTTGTTGGCGGTTCTGCCATGAAGCCTACCCCGATTACCGAAAAAGAAGTCGAGGCGATTCTGCATCAGATACAGGAAGGTGTAGAAAAGCCGCGGCCAAAAGTCTTGTTCGAGGTGGGCGAGGCGGTGCGTGTGACAGAGGGGCCATTCAACGACTTCCATGGCAATGTGGAAGATGTCAATTACGACAAGAGCAAGTTGCGCGTATCCGTGTTGATCTTTGGTCGGGCTACACCGGTTGAATTGGATTTCAGTCAGGTGGAAAAAGCCTGATATTTTGAATTGATGGCGTACGCCGCCAGTTTTGTGCAACGGGGAGGATCGTGCAGTCGTCGACGATCCGTTGGAACCCATCTTTAGGAGTGTAACAAGTGGCAAAAAAGATCGTTGGCTACGTTAAGCTGCAAGTGCCTGCGGGCAAAGCAAATCCCAGCCCGCCTATTGGTCCGGCGTTGGGACAACGCGGTTTGAATATCATGGAATTCTGCAAGGCATTCAATGCGCAGACCCAGGGCATGGAGCCGGGTTTGCCGATTCCTGTGGTGATTACCGCCTTCGCAGACAAGAGCTTCACTTTTGTGATGAAGACTCCGCCTGCCACCATCCTGATCAAAAAGGCGGCTGGCATCCAAAAGGGAAGTCCAAAACCGCATACCGATAAAGTGGGTAAGCTGACGCGTGCCCAGGCTGAAGATATTGCCAAGGCCAAAATGCCGGATCTGACCGCATCCGATATGGATGCGGCAGTACGTATTATTGCAGGTAGCGCCCGTAGTATGGGTATTGAAGTGGAGGGCGTATAAATGGCTAAGCTGTCCAAACGCCAACAAGCAATACAGGCAAAAATCGACCGCACCAAAACTTATCCAGTGAACGATGCGTTGGGTCTGATCAAAGAAACCGCCACAGCCAAATTTGACGAATCCGTCGACGTGGCGATTAATCTGGGTGTGG
>JBDSHM010000003.1:0-5230 GCA_039918495.1 Sulfuriferula sp.
CGGTTGATTATCGGAGCGGCGCGCTAGCGGGGACACCTCTGCCGGGTAATCAATAATGAAAGTAGGCTGGATCAGTAAGGTCTCGGTAGTCTCTTCGAAAAAAGTCAGCTGCAAGCCGCCCAGTCCGTCGGATTCGCGGAACTTGGCCTTGTGGGTTTTGAACCAGTCGATCAGCCAGGTCCGATCATTGAGTTGGGCCACGGAATATTCCGGATGGTATTTGCGCACTGCAGCGACAATGGTGAGCCGATCAAACGGCTTGCCCAGATCGATCTGCTGCTCGTTGTAAGTCACCTGCTCGCTGCCGGTGGCGATGCGCGCCGTTTCACGCAGCAAGGTTTCGGTGAAATCCATCAGGTAGCGGTAATCCCGATACGCCTCGTAAAATTCCATCATGGTGAACTCGGGGTTGTGACGCGTGGACAGCCCCTCGTTGCGGAAATTGCGGTTGATCTCGAATACCTTTTCAAAACCACCTACCACCAAACGCTTCAGATACAGTTCCGGGGCGATGCGCAGGAACAGCTCCATGTCCAGCGCGTTGTGGTGGGTAGTGAACGGCTTGGCCGCCGCACCGCCTGGAATCGGATGCATCATCGGCGTTTCGACTTCCAGAAAACCATTGCCGATCATGAAGTTGCGAATGACCTGAACGATCTTGGAGCGCGTAGCAAAGGTGCGGCGCGCGTCTTCATTGGTGATCAGATCGAGATAACGCTGGCGGTATTTCTGTTCCTGATCGCTGAGGCCATGGAATTTTTCCGGCAACGGCCGCAGCGACTTGGATAGCAATCTGACTGTCGTTGCGCGGACTGAGAGTTCACCCGTCTTGGTTTTGAACAGGATGCCGGTGGCACCGACGAAATCGCCCAGATCCCAGTGCTTGAATGCATCGTGCACGGCTTCGCCAGTGACGTCGTTGGAGACATAAATCTGCAAACTACCGCCCATGTCCTGCAAAGTGGCGAAACTGGCTTTGCCCATTACGCGTTTCAGCATCATGCGTCCGGCGAATTGCACTTCCACCGGCGCTGCCTCGAGTTCTTCCTTGGTTTGTTCGCCATGCTGAGCCTGGATATCAGCGGCGTAATGCTTGCGCTCAAAATCATTCGGGAAGGCGACCCCGGTTTCACGTAATTTTGCGAGCTTGGCACGCCGCTCGGCGATGATCTGGTTCTCGTCCTGGGGCAACTGTGGGGTGCTATCGGTCATGGTTAAACGCCTTGTTTCAGACTGGCTTGAATGAACTCATCCAAATCGCCATCAAGCACTTTCTGGGTGTTGGAAATTTCCACGTTGGTACGCAAATCCTTGATGCGCGACTGATCCAGCACGTAAGAGCGGATCTGGTGACCCCAGCCGACATCGGATTTGCCGGCTTCGAGCTTGTCCTGCTCAGCCTGGCGTCTGCGCAGCTCGGCTTCGTACATGCGCGATTTGAGCATGGACATCGCCTCGGCGCGGTTCTTGTGCTGTGAGCGGTCATTCTGGCATTGCACCACGATGCCGGTAGGGATGTGCGTAATACGCACGGCGGAATCGGTTTTGTTAATGTGCTGGCCACCCGCGCCGGAAGCGCGATAGGTATCCACACGCAAGTCGGCGGGATTGATATCCACTTCGATGGAATCATCCACCTCGGGATAGACGAACACACTGGCAAAAGAAGTGTGCCGGCCGCCGGAGGAATCGAACGGCGATTTTCTGACCAGCCGGTGCACGCCGGTTTCGCTGCGTAAAAAGCCGTAGGCGTACTCGCCATCCACTTTGATACTGGCCGATTTGATACCCGCCACATCACCGTCGGAAACTTCCATCAACTCGGTCTTGAAGCCTTTGCGCTCGCTGTAGCGCAGATACTGGCGCAGCAGCATGGATGCCCAGTCGCACGCCTCGGTACCGCCTGCACCGGACTGAATGTCGATGAAGCAGTTGGCCGGGTCCATCGGATTGGCGAACATGCGCCGAAACTCCATGCTTTCCACGGTTTGTTCCAGCTTCGCCGTATCGTCACCCACCGCTTCCAGCGTGGCGTCGTCGCTTTCCTCGCGTGCCATCTGGAACAGGTCGCGCGCATCGCGCAAGCCCAGATCAAGATTTTGCAGGGTCAGCACCACATTTTCCAGCGACTTTTTCTCGCGTCCCAGTTCCTGAGCGCGTTTCTGATCGCTCCAGATGGCAGGGTCTTCGGCCAGTACGTTGACCTCTTCGAGGCGGCCTAGCTTGGTATCGAAGTCAAAGATACCCCCGAAGTTCGGCGGTGCGATGTACCAGGTCGGACAGCGTGGCATCGATTTGATTAAGGCGTTCTGCTTCCATGATGTTTGATATAAGGCGTTGAAAAACGGCGAATTATAACATCCTTGGGGGGGTGACTTCACGGGTAGAATAAGCGCCTTTACAGATTACCGTCATATTCCATGAAAAAAACCGATTTGTATAAAAATCAGGGCCTGAAAATCAACAGCCAGATGAAGCAGGCAGGCATCCCCGATCGTTTTGGCGGGGCGGCCGGCGTCACGCCGGATCGACGCGAGCAGCGCAAACTTGATCAGGCGCTGGGTCTGGTACCGTTTGCAGTCAAGCTGAACAGCGAGCTGGTGCAACAGATTCATGCCTTGGCGCAGACGCGTGAAATGAGCGTGAACGAGATTGTGGCAGAATTGCTGAACAAGGGACTGACGAAATAATCCGGACGTATGCGGCAAATCTTCATGCATCGGATAAGGCGGCGCAAAGATTGATGCGCTACAGTAATCTGCATTCAGAGAAATAAGAGGGTGTATTCATGAACCCGAAAACTATTCGTTTTGCGGTCGTCGCGCTGGCTTTGATGAGCGTGTTGCATGGGACAGGCAGTAGGGCGCAGGCGCTGTCGGATGCAAGCCAACCCTCGCTGGCATTCAAATTCACGCCTTCCTACTACCATATCAGTGACGGCAATCATGCAGCCGACCTCAATCTGCGTGCCAATTACGGTGATCAGGTAGGCTGGATAGGCTTTTACCGCGACCGGACAGGTTTTCAGCAGGCGCGCGCCGGATATGAGCAGCATTTTGATCTGGATGTGGTGCGCCTGGTATTGTCGGCGCAGGTCGCCTCAGGCGGATTTTTGGGCGGTTCGGTGAATGCGGAAATCGGCGGTGATACTTTTGCCATCGTCGGCTTTGGCCGCACCAACCTGCGCGACTATTACAACCTCAACTTCGATCCGAACGACGCGATTACATTCGGCATCGGCACGCGCGCTCTGAAAGATACCGAACTCTCGTTATACCGGGTTCAGGACGACCGCCTGGGCACCAGTCAGCGTGTCACCCATCTCATTGCGCGACGTACCTTTGCCGAAACACAGCGCTTCGGGGTGGATTATTCATACAAAAGCGGCCAGGACAGCACTGGCGGCTATGGTCGGGGCAGCGGTCTCACGCTGACTTACGATTTTAGGCCGTGGTTCATGCGCGTGGGATATGACCCGGATGTGAATTTCAGTGGCAGGCGTATGGTGCTGTTTGCGTTTGGCCGACGCTTCTGACCATATGCTCTATTTATTGAATGACTGAAACAGTCAGCCTGTTGTCATTGTTTGCCAGCAGTTTTCTCGCCGCCACGCTACTGCCTGGCGGCTCGGAGGTGCTGCTGTTCGGGGTGCTCAAGGCGTATCCGCAAATCATGTGGCCGGCGCTCGGCGTCGCAACGCTGGGCAACACGCTGGGCGGTATGGTGAGCTTCGGCATGGGTTGGCTGGTACCGCAGTCGAAAGCGCTCAAACACGTTGAGCAGGTGCGTCGTTTCGGTGCGCCGGTGCTGTTGTTCGCCTGGGCGCCGCTGGTGGGCGATGCGCTCTGTCTGGGTGCGGGCTGGTTGCGTCTCAATCCCTGGCAGGCAGCGCTATATATGGCGCTTGGGAAGTTTGCGCGTTACTGGGTGATCGCTTATGTTGCTGCTTGAGTGGCGTTAAAACAATTTACGCAGCTTGTCATAGCCGCGACCGATTTCATCCGCCAATTGTTTCACGGCACCCTTGATGTCCTTGGCGCTGTCTTCGGCAATATCGCCGGCCTGACTGGCCTTGACGCGCAGTTGCGCCAGTTTTCCTTCCATGCTTTTCCATTCATCCATGGCGTCCAGTTTGGCCAGATGCGCCTGCACGATGAGTTCATCGCGCTGTTGCGCCAGTCTATCCAGTATTTTCTGCATTTCTTCACGTGTTTCCATATAGCTTTCCTTTCTTATTGCGATCGGACGGGTACTGGACTTCAATATAGACCGGATCGCGGTTGCAGGGGGGATCATGCGGCCAGAATGCCGATATGGGCAGCGGCGCTGCGACCCAATGCCGGCAATGAGTAACCACCTTCCAGAGTGGAAACAATACGGCCTTGCGCATACTGTGCTGCGATGCTTTTGATTTTCTGGGTGACCCAGGCATAGTCGGCCTCGACGAGATTCAGCATGGCCAGCTCATCTTCGCGATGGGCATCGAAACCGGCCGAGATGAATACCATCTGCGGCGCAAACCGTTCCAGTGCGGGCAGGCATTTTGTCATGAAGGCGCTGCGGAATCCCGTGCCGTCCGTCCCTGCCGGCAGCGGCACGTTGATGATATGGTCGTTGCCCGAAGTGGCACCGCTGTGCGGGTAGAACGGATGCTGAAAAGTGGAGCACAGCATGACGCGCGGGTCGTCATGGAAAATATCTTCTGTCCCGTTGCCGTGATGTACGTCGAAGTCGACAATGGCGACCCGCTGCAAGCCATATTGCGCAAGCGCATGTGCGACGCCAACGGCGACATTGTTGAAAATGCAGAAGCCCATGGATTGGTCGCGGGTGGCATGGTGGCCGGGCGGACGCACATTGCAAAAGGCGTTGTCCACTTCGCCGCTCATGACCTTATCGGTGGCCATGACGACGGCCCCCGCTGCACGCAGAGCAGCCTCCAGAGAAACAGGATTCATTGCCGTATCCGGATCGAGCCGAATCAGGCCGGTTGCAGGCGCACTTGTCTCGATCAGGTCCAGATAGGCTGCGGTATGCACGCGCAACAACTGTTCCCGCGTGGCGAGCGGTGCTTCGTACTCGCGCAAATTTTCCACTGCAGCGACGGTGAGTTGGTCATGAATGGCTGTGAGCCGTTCGGGGCACTCCGGATGGAGCGGCCCCATATCGTGACGGAGGCAGGCAGGGTGGGAGAGGATGGCGGTTGGCATACAGGGTTCCCGTGCGTAAC
>JBDSHM010000004.1:0-2520 GCA_039918495.1 Sulfuriferula sp.
AGGGTAGCCCACAGCAGCATTTGAATCCACACCGGAATCAGCGGGGTGATCAGCCATATGGCAATCGCCAGCATGAGTACGCCAAAGAAATATTTTACGGCGTTCATCCAGCTGCCGGCGCGAGGCAGGAGCGCACCCGCAGAAATACCCACCAGTAACAACGGTACGCCCATGCCGATTGCCAGCGCATACAACGCCCAGCCGCCGAGTACGGTGCTGCCGGTCTGGGCGATGAATGCCAATGCGGCGGCCAAGGGTGGTGCGACGCACGGACCGATAATCAACGCCGACAACGCACCCATGATGAAGACGCCTATAAAATTGCCACCCTTTACTTTATTGCTGGCATCGGAAAATTTGCTCTGTATGAAACTGGGCAACTGAAGCTCGAAAAAACCGAACATGGACATCGCCAGCAACACGAAAACTCCTGCGCCCATTGATAGTGCAATCGGATTTTGCAAGGCATTGGAAATCAGCGTGCCGGATAAGGCGGCTGCGACGCCCGCCAGTGCATAGGTTATGGCTACACCCTGCACATAAGCGAGGGACAGTAGGAACCCGGACAGCCGCGTGACGTGTTTTTGTCCGGCGATGATGCCTGACAGAATCGGGATCATCGGAAATACGCAGGGCGTGAGTGACAGCAGCAAACCTGCGCCGAAGAAGGTGGCAATGATCGTCCAAAAGTGGCCGCCTTTAAGAACGTGCTCGATTTGCGATGATTCCGAGACTGGCACTATTAGGGACGTTGCAGAGCTGGAGGAGGCCACAACCGTTGCGACCGGTTGCGGATTTGAATCCGTGCCGGCAGCCGCCTGCGCATCGGTGACTGCAGGTAAGGCCAGGGTAAAGTCTTTGGTAATGGGCGGATAGCACACGCCTTTTACACTGCAGCCCTGATAGACCGCTTCCAGCACGATTTTATCAGCGCTGCCGGCAGGACGATTGAGGCTGATGTTACCGGTAAAGTCGTGATGGTAAACCTCAAGGCGACCGAAATTGGGATCCTCTTCAATATCCCCGGCCGGCAGGGCTACGTTGGATACCTGCACATTTGCGGGTGATTTTACAGTGAAGTGTATTTTATTTTTGTACAGATAATAGGAAGACGCCGGGCTGAAGTCGGCTTTCAAAGTCCGACCATCAATCACAGTCAGTTTCAATTTGAAGGCTTCGTCGGGGGGTAAAAATTCAGGGGGTGAATTACCGGTAAGCCGGTCGCCGAGATTGCTCAGGCCCGCCAATATCCCGGCGGGTTTCTTGGATGCCGATGGCGTTGAAGCGGAATTGGCGGTAGTGAGCTTGATGGTTGCTGCGCTATCCATCGGTGTATAACACACGCCCGCATCCGCGCAACCTTGCGACACCGCCTTGAGTGTTACGCTCTGTGCGTTAGCGGTGGGGGTGAAGGGTAGTTTGACGCGGACCTCGTTGCGATAGGTTTCCACCTTTCCAAAGGTCGGGTCATCGTGCATTTTGCCGGTCGGGAACTGGGGGCTACCCAGGGTGCCGCCATCCAGACTGAATTTGAACCGTTTGCGGTACATGTAATAACCATCTGCAATCTGGTAACGTACTTCCAGATGGCTTGCGTCAAGCTGCTGGGCAGAGAACTTGAATGCCTGTTCAGGTTCGAGCAGATCCGCCGCATATAGTTGAGCTGCACTGATGAAAAACAAAAATAAAAAACCAAAAATTCGCATCGAATTCCGTCTCCAGGCGTTATGTATTTATTGACACAGTATTGAGTAAGTCTGTTCAGGCCACTACATTCTTACGATTCTTGAATCTCAAGTGCTTTAAATTCTCAGGAATGTCCTAATCTGAACATTCAGGGCTGTCAGCCGTCTCGGTACGAATCCATCCGAGATAATCGGCTAGTCCTGCTACAACGGGTATGGCAATGATCTCAGGCACTGCGTAGGGATGACATGAGCGGATGATTTGTTCAGCCGCATTGTAGTGACATCGCCGGGTTTTTATCAGTACTGGCACTTCGGTTGTAGATTCGATGGCGCCTTGCCACCGGTAAGTGGACACACAAGGTGCCATAATGTTCACACAAGCTGCAATTTTACCTGTTATCAACTGCATGGCCAGACGTTGAGCACTATCGTGGTCGGGCAGGTTGGTGAAAATAACGATTGCTTCCATATTGAATTTAGAAGGTTCCCGTGATGCGCATCTTGTTGGGCATGATTATAGTGCTGAGTTTCCCGGCACTGGAGATTTATACGCTGGTTCAGATATACCATCTTATTGGCTGGTGGGTTGTTTTTCTGCTACTGGGCGGGCTGTTGGTGGGATGGTCGCTGATCGTGGGGGAACGCCTGGCTTTCTTTGCGCGGATGAGCATGACCATACAATCCGGCGGCTCGCCGCTGCGTGCGCTGATCGATAGCGGGCGTAACATGATTGCCGGAGCCTTGTTTATTTTCCCCGGCATAATCAGCGATGTCCTTGCTGTCCTCGTGCTGGTTTTGCCATTGCGCCTGACACGTGGGCGCTCGCAGCAGC
>JBDSHM010000005.1:0-16623 GCA_039918495.1 Sulfuriferula sp.
TGGGTTCAAGCTGCAGCAGATAGACCAGCCGTGGTATCGCGTCAACGTAGATGCAATCGACAACCGCCTCCGGAACTCAATCGCACACTACAAGGCTGAGTACAATGAGATAACGCAGGAGCTTGTCTACTATCCGAAGCAGGAAGGGCTTGAGCAAGCTACGTCAGTCCACATGCATTTCCTGGACTTCAGCCGCAAACTTCTTGAAGTCTTTAGGGAACTCCACCGCCTTAATCACTTGGTCAAATACCTCTTCGTCTACTACTACATGAGAATGATTGGCCTAGCGGGCACATCCATTCATGCAAATGATCCAACGCCACAACAGGGTGATCGAGGGGCAAGCACTGAGGCCTAACCTTTCTTCGAACGCACACCGTCCAACCACAGGGTCTTGCAATAACATATCCATACCGAGCGATTCGGATAAGCGTTTTGTGCGCTTGGGTAAAACACTCAGCCACCGCATCAATAATCCAGTAATGCACGCTTTCTTCTACTCATATTGGTTCGCTCGACTCACCCACCGTTTCATTCTGTCACGCGCCCGCTTGGCCAACACCGCAATACCCCTACAAAAGCCCCGTGAATATTAGCGTTGCCTGATACCTGACGGGCGAGTAGAATTAGGCTATTTCGCTCTAAATTTCGAGTTATCGCCAATGGACAGACAAAGCTGGCTGGAGGGTACCCTCTACCGCCCCGATTTCGAACAGGACAGTTGCGGCTTCGGCCTGATGGCTCAACTGGATGACCAGCCCAGCCACTGGCTGGTGCAGACGGCGATTTCGTCGCTGGCCTGCCTGACGCATCGCGGCGCGGTGGCAGCGGACGGAAAATCCGGCGACGGCTGCGGTCTGTTGTTCAAAAAGCCGGATGCCTTCTTGCGCACCGTTGCCGCCGAATGCGGCTTTGATCTGGCCAAGCACTATGCCGCCGGCCTGGTGTTCCTGAATCAGGATGCCGCGCTTGCCGCCACTGCGCGCGACACGCTTACGCGCGAGCTGCAGGCACAGGGTCTGAACGTGGCGGGTTACCGTCAGCTACCGGTAGACGTTTCGGTGTGCGGTGAATACGCGCTGGCGACGCTGCCGCATTTCGAGCAGGTGTTCGTCAACTGCCCGGATTCGGTGGATGCGGAAAGCTTCGAGCGCAAACTCTATATTGCGCGCCGCCTTACCGAAAAAGCACTGGCTGGCGACAAAGCATTTTATATCCCCACCTTGTCCGGCAAAGTAATTCTGTACAAGGGCCTGGTCATGCCCGCCGCACTGCCGGTGTTCTACCCCGACCTCAGCGACGAACGCTTTGCTTCTTCCTTGGCGGTGTACCACCAGCGCTTCTCCACCAACACCTGGCCGGAATGGCGTCTGGCGCAGCCGTTCCGCTACCTCGCCCACAACGGCGAAATTAATACCGTGCAGGGCAACCGCAACTGGTCGCTGGCGCGCGAGCGCAAGTTCGCCACACCGCTGATCCCGAACATGGATGACGTGCGCCCCATTGTCGCCAAAAACGGCTCCGATTCGTACAGCATGGACAACATGCTGGAAGGCTTGGTGATGGGCGGCGCCGGACTGTTCCGCTCGCTGCGCATGCTGATTCCGCCGGCCTGGCAGAACGTGCCGTCGATGGACGCCGACCTACGCGCTTTTTACGAATACAACTCCATGCACATGGAACCGTGGGACGGCCCCGCCGGCGTGGTGCTGACTGACGGCCGCTACGGCGCCTGCCTGCTCGACCGCAACGGCCTGCGTCCGGCGCGTTATGTAGTTACCAAGGATCGCCATTTCACCATCGCTTCGGAAATCGGGGTGTGGAACTACCCGCCGGAAAACGTGGTGCAAAAAGGCCGCATCAAGCCTGGCCAGATGATTGCCGTCGACCTGGAAACCGGCCGCATCCTGCTGCCCGAGGATATCGAGACCGAACTGAAGTCTGCCCATCCTTACCGCGAATGGCTGAAAAACGCCCAGCGCCTGGAACTGGGCATGGAGCAGGACGCCAACTGTCCGGCCATGGACGCCCCCAGCCTGGCGGTGTACCAGAAGCTGTTCAACGTCAGTTTCGAGGAACGCGACCAGATTCTGCGCGTGCTGGCCGAAGACGGGCAGGAAGCAGTCGGCTCGATGGGCGACGACACGCCGATGGCGGTGCTGTCGCAGAAAGTGCGTTCGCCGTTTGACTACCTGCGCCAGCAATTCGCTCAGGTTACCAACCCGCCGATCGACCCGATCCGCGAAGCGATCGTGATGTCACTCAATACCTGCTTTGGTCCCGAGCGCAACCTGTTCGAGGAAACGCCGCAACATGCGCACCGACTAGAAGTGGCGTCGCCGGTGCTGTCGCATGACGCCTTCACCCACCTCACCACACTCAGCGGCCCGGAATACCGGTCCATCACGCTGGAACTGGGCTACGATCCGGCACAGATCAGCCTCAAGGCTGCGCTGGAAAAGCTGGCCGCCGATGCAATTGCAGCAGTACAGGCAGGCAATGTGATCCTGGTATTGTCCGACCGCAAGATCGGCAAAACACAGCTGCCGATCCACTCACTCTTTGCCGTAGGCGCTGTGCACCACGCCCTGATCAACGCGGGATTGCGTTGCGACTGCAATATCGTCGCGGAAACCGGCGCTGCACGCGACCCGCACCAAGTCGCCTGCCTGATCGGCTATGGTGCGACAGCCGTGTATCCGTATCTGGCCTACCAGGCCATTCTGGAAATGGTGAAAAGCGGCGAAATTGCCTTGTCGGCAGTAAAAGCGTTGGCCAATTTCCGTAAGGGTACCGACAAGGGCCTGCTCAAGGTGTTGTCCAAGATGGGCATTTCTACCGTGGCGAGCTATCGCGGCGCACAGTTGTTCGAGGGTGTCGGCATCCATGAGGAAGTGGTCGAGCTGTGCCTGAAAGACACGGTGTCGCGCATTTCCGGCGCCAATTTCGAAGATTTCGAGGAAGACCAGAAAAAACTCGCGCGTCTCGCCTTCAACCCGATGCGTGCTATCGGCCCGGGCGGCCTGCTCAAGTTCATTTTCGGCGAGGAGTTCCACGCCTACAACCCGGACGTGGTGATGCAACTGCAAAATGCAGTGAAGTCCGGCGATTACGCAAAGTACAAGGAATATGCGGCACTGGTAAATGGGCGGCAGGTCGCCATGCTGCGCGACCTGATGGGGTTGCGTGAAGACATCCAGCCCATCCCGCTGGATGAAGTCGAGTCGGTGGAGAAAATCCTCAAGCGTTTCGACTCCGCCGGCATGTCGCTCGGCGCGCTCTCCCCCGAGGCGCACGAAGCGCTGGCGCAGGGCATGAACCGCATCGGCGGACGTTCCAACTCCGGTGAAGGCGGCGAAGACCCAGTGCGCTACGGCACGCTGAAGATGTCCAAGATCAAGCAGGTAGCGTCCGGTCGCTTCGGCGTCACCCCGCATTATCTGGTCAACGCAGAGGTATTGCAGATCAAGATCGCGCAGGGCGCCAAGCCCGGCGAAGGCGGCCAGCTGCCGGGTCATAAAGTATCGGAAATGATCGCCAAACTGCGCTGCGCCAAGCCCGGTATTTCGCTGATTTCGCCGCCGCCGCACCATGATATTTATTCCATTGAAGATCTGGCGCAGCTGATTTTCGACCTGAAGCAGGTCAACCCGCGGGCGCTGGTGTCGGTGAAACTGGTGGCCGAACCCGGGGTCGGCACCGTGGCCGCCGGGGTGGCCAAGGCCTATGCCGACCTGATTACCATATCCGGCTACGACGGCGGCACCGGCGCCTCGCCGCTGACCAGCGTGAAATACGCCGGTACGCCGTGGGAGCTCGGGCTGACCGAAGCGCAACAGGTGCTGCGTGCCAACGGCCTGCGCGGGCGCGTGAGGGTGCAGACCGACGGCGGCCTGAAAACCGGCTACGATGTGGTGAAAGCCGCCATTCTCGGCGCCGAATCATTTGGCTTCGGCACTGCGCCGATGATCGCGCTGGGCTGTAAATATCTGCGCATTTGCCATCTCAATAACTGCGCCACCGGTGTCGCCACCCAGGACGAACGCCTGCGCAAACAACACTTTGTCGGCCTACCCGAAATGGTGGTGAATTTCTTTACTTTTGTCGCGCAGGAAACCCGCGAATGGATGGCCAAGCTGGGCGTGCGTACGATCGAGGAGTTGATCGGCCGCAACGATCTGCTCAAGCTGTCGCAAGGCGACACGGCTCGGCAGGGCCGACTCAATCTGCAAACCCTGCTTAGCCAAGGCAGCATCCCGGACAGCGAACCGCGCTTTTGTATCGAGCCGTCCAATCCGTCTTTCGACAAGGGTGAGCTGGCCGAACAAATGGTGATTGATGCAACCGAATGCATCCTGACCCAGATTCCGACCACGCTGGAATACACGGTGCGCAACGTCAACCGCTCCATCGGCGCGCGCCTGTCCGGCGAAATCGCCCGGGCCCACGGCGCGGCCGGATTGCCCGAAGGTTGTCTGACGCTCAAGCTCAAAGGCTCGGCCGGGCAGAGTTTCGGCGTATGGAATCACAAAGGCTTGCAGCTGTTGCTGGAAGGTGACGCCAACGACTATGTCGGTAAAGGCATGGCCGGTGGACGCATCGCCATCCAGCCGCCGCAGGGTTCCGGCTTCATCGCCCACGACGCTGTCATCATTGGCAATACTTGCCTGTATGGCGCCACCGGCGGCGAACTGTATGCTGCCGGCATGGCGGGCGAGCGTTTCGCGGTCCGTAATTCCGGCGCCAGCGCCGTCGTGGAAGGCGCGGGCGATCACTGCTGCGAATACATGACCGGCGGCTGCGTGCTCGTGCTGGGTGATACCGGCCTCAACTTCGGTGCCGGCATGACCGGTGGTTTTGCCATGATCTACGACGCCAGCGACGAGTTCATGCATCGTTACAATAACGAGTTAATCGACATCCACCGTATCAATACCGAGATGACCGCAGATTATCGCCATTTCCTCAAACAGCGTATTGAGCGCCATGTGCTGCATACCGATAGCGCTCGTGGCCGCTGGATGCTGGAGAACTTCGCCGAAGTGGTGGCGCGTTTCTGGCTGGTGAAGCCCAAGGCGGTGACGCTGGATTCCCTGCTTAAAGATTAAACGGCCCTGTGCCCATACTGGAATAGCCCATGTCTGACGTTTTTCAATTCATGAACATCCCGCGCCAGGACGGCGCCAAGACGCCGGCCACCGTGCGTCGCATGGAGTACAAGGAAATCTATGCGCCGATGGATGCCGCTCAAGCCGGTGAGCAAGCCGGGCGTTGCCTGGAGTGCGGCAATCCGTACTGCGAGTGGAAATGCCCAGTGCACAACTACATTCCCAACTGGCTCAAACTGATCAACGAAGGCAAGTTGTTTGAAGCGGCCGAATTATCGCATCAGACCAACTCGCTGCCAGAAGTATGCGGCCGCGTGTGCCCACAGGACAGGCTATGCGAAGGTGCCTGCACGCTGAATAACGACGGCTTCGGCGAGGCGGTGGGCGGCTTCGGCGCGGTGACTATCGGGTCGATCGAGAAATACATTTCGGAGGAAGCCTTCAAGGCCGGCTGGCGTCCCGACATGAGTCAGGTTGTGCCTACCAATAAACGCGTCGCGGTGATCGGCGCAGGCCCGGCCGGGCTAGGCTGTGCCGATATCCTGACGCGTAATGGCGTGACGCCGGTTGTGTTCGACCGCTACGAAGAAATCGGCGGTCTGCTGACCTTCGGCATCCCCGAATTCAAAATGGAAAAATGGGTCATGACACGGCGCCGCGAGGTGCTTGAAGGCATGGGCGTGGAATTCCGTCTGGGTATGGAAGTCGGCAAAGACATCAGTATGCAGCAATTGATGGATGAATATGACGCCGTGTTCATGGGCATGGGCACTTACACTTATATGAAAGGCGGCTTCCCTGGTGAAAACCTGCCGGGCGTGCTGGAAGCGCTGCCATTCCTGATTTCCAACGTGAACCATTGTCTCGGTTTCGAAAAGCCCGGCGATGATTACCATTCCATGACCGGCCAACGCGTGGTCGTGCTGGGTGGTGGCGACACGGCGATGGACTGCAACCGCACCAGCATCCGCCAGGAAGCGGCCTCCGTTACCTGCGCCTACCGCCGCGACGAAAAAAACATGCCCGGCTCCAAACGTGAGGTTGTCAACGCCAAGGAAGAAGGTGTGCAATTCCTGTGGAACCGCCAGCCGGTGGAAATCGTCGGCGACGGCAAAGTGGAGGGCGTAAAGCTCGTCACCACCGAATTTGGGCCGCCCGACGCACGTGGTCGGCGTACACCGATCGTGGTGCCGGGTTCCGAAGAAATCATCCCTGCCGACCGCGTCATTATCGCTTTCGGATTCCGCCCCAACCCGCAACCCTGGTTTGGCGATTTCGGCATCACCACCGATCAGGGCGGCCGTGTGGTGGCCAAAGGCAGCCAGCATAAGTTCCAGACCGCCAACCCGAAAATATTTGCCGGCGGCGACATGGTGCGCGGCTCGGATCTGGTAGTCACTGCAGTGTTCGAGGGGCGCGAGGCTGCCGAAGGCATTCTTGCCTATCTGGGCGTTTGGTAAGCCTGTTAAACTGAAATGCGCTTGCCACGGAGGGCACGATGTTCTGCGTGATCTCCGTGGCAAAGCTCTTAAAGAAAAAGCTCACCCATGCCCAAGCTGAAAAACGATACTTTCCTGCGCGCCCTGCTACGTCAACCCGTGGACTACACACCAGTGTGGATGATGCGTCAGGCTGGCCGCTATTTGCCTGAATATAACCAGACGCGTGCCCGTGCCGGGGATTTTCTGTCGCTATGCAAAAATCCAGACCTGGCCACTGAAGTCACGCTGCAACCGCTGGCACGTTTTCCGCTAGATGCCGCGATTCTATTTTCCGATATTCTCACCATACCGGATGCAATGGGTCTGGGCTTGTATTTTGCTCAGGGTGAAGGCCCGAAGTTCGAGCGACCCTTGCGTGAAGAATGGGAAATCCGTGCCCTGACTGCCCCGGACCCGGTTGAGCATCTGGGTTACGTAATCGATGCTGTCCGGCAGATCCGCCACGCACTCGACAACAGCGTGCCTCTGATCGGATTTTCCGGCAGCCCGTTCACACTGGCGTGTTACATGATCGAAGGCCAGGGGGGCACTGATTTCGCCACCGTCAAAAAAATGCTCTATCAGCGGCCTGACCTGCTGCACCATATCCTTGCCACCAATGCCCGCGCCGTCACCGATTATCTGAATGCCCAAATCGAGGCCGGCGCGCAGGCAGTGATGATTTTCGATACCTGGGGCGGCGCGCTGTCGCACGCGGCCTATCATGAGTTTTCACTACACTACATGACCGAGATTGTGTCGGGTTTGACGCGGGAACATGACGGCGCAAAAGTGCCTGTGATCCTGTTCACGAAAGGCGGTGGAAACTGGCTGGAAGCCATGACTACCACGGGCTGCGATGCGCTCGGGCTGGACTGGACTGTGGATATCGGTAGCGCCCGGGCGCGGGTGGGCGATCAAGTCGGCTTGCAAGGCAATCTCGACCCCGCAATCCTGCTCAGCGATCCGGATACTATCCGGTTGGAAGTGGGCAAGGTATTAGCCAGTTACGGGCATGGCAACGGTCATGTATTTAATTTGGGACATGGCATTTCCCAGTTTACCCCACCGGAAAATGCAGCCAGCCTGGTACAGGCGGTGCATGAACTCAGCCGTCAGTACCATACGGGCTGAACTTTAATAAAAGTGCCAAACCGGTCCATCCGGTTTGGAGAAAAACAATATCAAAGAATACTTATGCACAATAATTGAGCATTTACGGGTATTTATTCCGACACCTGCTTGACTTGCATTAATAACTTGTAACATACTGTTTTTTATATAAAATATATATTGCCGTTTTTTTACACGGGGACTAAAAAACCTTTTGTGTCATCACCTTTGGGGACTTAGCAGCGCTTTTCCCACAAAGTTATCCACAGATTACGTGGATAACTTGTTTTTACCATTGGTGAGAACATCTTAGCGGTCAATCACAGAATTCACCCGAGTAAACAGCGCTATCTTGCCCATTATGCCCAGCGCCTCACTTATTGCCCAGATTGCCCTCGATATACCGATACCCGGCCTATTCGACTACCTCGCGCCGGATATCACCGAGGAGGACATCGGCCTGCGCGTTCGCGTGCCGTTTGGACGCAAGCAGATGGTCGGGGTCATCATGGGCATCCTCCCGGACAGCCGTTACGACCGAAACAAATTAAAGTCTATTCTGGAAATCTATCGCGATGCCCCGGCACTCTCATCGGAGCTATTACGACTTCTGAATTTCTGCAGTGATTACTACCATTACCCTCTCGGCCCAACGGTAATGGCTGCATTACCCACCACCCTGCGCCGTTCCCGATCAATACAAATCAAACTGGCAAGTGCATGGCAACTCACGGCTACCGGGCTGAATCTGGACACGACAGATTTACCCGCCCATGCACCTGCCCAGCGCGCCTTACTGGACATGATGCGCGACGAGCAGGCTCATACCGGTGCGGCATTGGCAGAAATATGCGGTAGTTATCGCAGCATCGTCAAAACCTGGGTCAGTCGCGGCTGGGCAAGACAAATAAGCCAGCCGACACGTTTGCGTGCCGATCCGGTGACGGCAGATACGCCTCCGCAACTCTCCCCGGCACAGCAGCATGGGGTGGAACAGATCAATGCTGCGTTTACGCACTATCAGACATTTCTGCTGCATGGCATTACCGGCAGCGGCAAGACCGAGGTTTATCTGCACTTGGTCGCGGCCGCACTGGAGCGCAATGGACAGGTTTTACTGCTGGTGCCAGAGATCAATCTCACCCCTCAGCTGACCGGCGTATTTCGCGCCCGCTTTCCAGATATGGAGATTGCCACGCTACATAGCGGCATGGCGGAAGGCGAACGCATGAGGCACTGGCTGGCAGCCGCCGAAGGGCGGGCCCGCATCGTGCTGGGTACACGACTGGCGGTATTTGCCCAGTTGCCGCAGCTGGCACTGATCATCGTGGATGAAGAACACGACAGTTCTTTCCATCAGCAAGACGGGCTGCGTTATGCGGCACGCGACGTTGCCGTGATGCGTGCACAACAACAATGTGTGCCGGTGGTGCTCGGTTCAGCGACGCCCGCGCTGGAGAGCTGGCATAACGCTCGGAATGGTCGCTACACGCTCCTCACCCTGAACCAACGCGCAATCGCCGAAGCCCGCCTTCCCGTGATCAGGCTGCTCGATACACGCAGCAGCAAACCTGAAGACGGACTATCGCACGCTCTGCTGGCTGCCATTCGGAATCGTCTTGCTGCCAGCCAGCAAAGCCTGATATTCGTTAATCGACGCGGTTACTCACCTGCGCTAATGTGCTTCGAATGCGGCTGGAGCGCAGCCTGTGCACGCTGCTCTGCGAAACTGGTATTGCACTTGCGTGAGCGACAACTACGTTGCCACCACTGCGGCCATACTGAACCTGTGGTCCATGCCTGCCCGGCATGCGGCAACATTGATCTCAAACCGGGCGGGTTTGGCACGCAGCGCATTGAAGACGCCCTCATCCGCCACTTCCCGCAAGCCCGCATCCTCCGGGTTGATCGCGACAGCACGCGCAAAAAAAATAGCTGGGTGGAAATGCAGCGGGCCATACACAAGGGTGAAGCCGACATTCTGGTCGGCACTCAACTTCTCGCCAAAGGTCACGACTTCCCCAGACTCACACTGGTCGGCGTCATCAATGCTGACAGCGCACTGTACAGCCCGGATTTTCGTGCAACTGAACATCTATTCGCACAGCTCATGCAAGTCGGCGGCCGTGCCGGGCGTGCCAGCGAAGCCGGTGAGGTATTGATCCAGACGCAATTCCCGGACCATCATTTATACCGCCTGTTGCAATGCCATGACTATGCCGGGTTTGCCGCCAGTCTGCTGACCGAACGCGATGCAGCCGGATTCCCGCCCTTCGTGCATCAGGCCGTATTGCGGGTGGAAGCCAATCAGCTTGATACTGCGCTGGATTTTTTACACAGGGCGCATGACACTGCCCCGCTCATGACCGGTATCACCATGTTCGACCCTACACAAGCAGGCATGGCACGCAAAGCCGGGGTAGAGCGCGCCTTGTTGCTGGTGCAGTCGCCAACACGCAAAATTTTACAAACTTTTCTGACCGACTGGATGACCCGACTGTATGCGCTCAAGGCGAACAACATACGCTGGAATCTCGATGTCGATCCATTGGAAATATGATGCCTGCACGCGAACACGGGCAGGCAGTTATAATAGACAACCTTTTTTGCAGATTGCACCATGAGCGCCCCTTACACCGAAATCAAACCGCATCTGGCCGACTTATTCCGCAGTGCCATTGCCACCGCGCTACCCGAAGCAGTTGATGCGCCGATAGAAATCGATCACCCGCGGGATGCGGCGCACGGTGATTACGCATGCAGTGTTGCGATGAAGCTGGCCAAGAGTTTACGTCGCAACCCGCGTGAACTGGCGCAAATCATTCAGGCTGCACTGCCGGTTTCACCAATGGTGACCAAAACCGAAATCGCCGGCGCGGGTTTTATCAATGTTTTTTTGCAGCCTGCCGCTTACCAGCAGATCGTGCCGCACATTTTCACTCAAGGCGACCGTTTTGGTAACGGCCACAGCGGCGATGGCAAACGCGTACAGGTGGAATTTGTTTCCGCCAATCCGACTGGCCCGTTGCATGTCGGACACGGCCGCGGTGCGGCCTATGGTGCCAGCCTTGCCAATGTACTGGCCGCAGCCGGATATGACGTGGCGCGTGAGTATTATGTCAACGATGCCGGACGTCAGATGGACATCCTCGCGCTTTCCACCTGGCTGCGCTATCTCCAATTGTGCGGCATCCATGTTCCCTTCCCCGGCAATGCCTATCAGGGCGATTATGTACGCGGCATGGCACAGATGATATTCGATGCGCATACCGACCGCTACGTGCATGAGCCGTGGCGTGTACTGGATGGCGCCCCAGATTTCGATACCGCGCCTGATGCTCATCTGGATCAACTGATTGCCAATACCAAAACCTTGCTGGGTGCTGATTATGCCTATGTACACGACCTTGTACTGACCGAACAACTCGGTGATTGCCGTAACGATCTGCTGGAATTCGGTGTTGAATTCGACCAGTGGTTTTCAGAACAATCGCTGTACGATTCCGGCATCGTGCAGCGTACCCTCGCTTTGCTGGAAAAAAACGGCCATATCTACACTCAGGATGGCGCTCTATGGTTCCGTTCCACCCACTTCGGCGATGAAAAGGATCGTGTGGTATTGCGCGAAAATGGTCAGTACACCTATTTTGCGTCGGATATCGCCTACCACCTCAACAAGCTGGAACGCGGTTTCGATTGGCTGATCGACGTCTGGGGCGCAGATCACCACGGCTATATTGCCCGGGTAACGGGTGCACTGCAGGCGCTGGGTTTGGCCTCGGACAAGCTCAGCGTCGCGCTGGTGCAGTTTGCCATCCTGTATCGCAACGGCCAGAAAGCGGCCATGTCCACGCGTTCCGGCGAATTCGTTACATTGCGAGAGTTACGCAGTGAAGTCGGAAACGATGCTGCACGTTTTTTCTATGTACTGCGCAAATCGGACCAGCATCTGGATTTCGACATGGATCTGGCCAAATCGCAGACCAGCGATAATCCGGTGTATTACATCCAGTACGCCCATGCACGCATCTGCAGTGTGCTTGCGCAGTGGGGCGGAGATCCGGCAGTGCTGGCTGCTGCCGACTGCTCCCCGCTCACCAGTACTTACGAACTGGAACTCCTGCGTCGTCTGGCTGAGTATCCGGGAGTGGTCGACATGGCCGCACGTGAACTTGCTCCCCACTCGATTGCCTATGCTCTTAAGGATATCGCCGGCGCACTGCATGCCTACTACAATGCCGAACAGTTTCTGGTGGACGACAAGACTGTGCGCCATGCGCGGCTCGCACTCATCACTGCCACGCGCCATGCATTACACCATGGCCTTACGTTGCTGGGTGTAAACTGCCCGGACAAAATGTAACCACCCCAGACAAGGACGACTTTACCCATGGCACGCGATTACAAATCCCGCCCCAGCGAGCAGAAAAAAGGCGGCTCGCTATTCTCCGGCATTCTCATTGGCCTGCTCTTCGGACTCGCCCTCGCCATTGCCGTCGCAATGTGGGTGAATAAAAGCAATCCTTTCACAGCAAGCGAAAAGGCACCTGCCAGCGTGAACAAGGATACGCCCGCAATCGCTCCCCCTGCGACAGGTGCACCCTCGGAAGAAAAACCCCGCTTTGATTTTTACAAAATCCTTCCGGGCAACGAAGCCACCATGACCGATCAGGATTTACACAAGAATCCCACGCCATCAGCAGGAGAAAGCTATTATCTGCAAGCGGGTGCATTTCCCAATAGTGCCGATGCTGACAATCTCAAGGCACGGCTGGCCTTGCTGGGTTTCGAGGCGACGATCCAGACTGCTGACATTCCCGACAAAGGTGTCTGGCACCGCGTTCGTGTTGGCCCCTTCAACAACATGAATGACCTCAACAAAACACGCACCGCGCTGGAACAAAACCAGATCAAGACGCATCTGATACGGGTCAAGAATGCAAGCGCGAATACGCAATCGAACCCAGCACAGTAACTACTAAGGAGAAGACGATGTTCCTGATGAGAAAATTTTTGTTGATGATTACCCTGTTAGGCTTGGGTGCATTCCCATTGGCGCATGCGGATGCGGCGCATCCCGTTGAAGGCAAGGATTATCAGGTAATCAGCCCTGAACTCAACACGGACAGCGGCAACAAAATCGAAGTGGCCGAGTTTTTCTGGTATCGCTGCCCGCACTGCTTTCATCTTGAACCGGCACTCAATGCCTGGATCAAAAAACTACCCAAAGATGTCGCCATCCGCCGCATTCCGGCGGTGCTGAATGAATCCTGGCTGCCGCTGGCAAAAGCGTATTACACCCTGGACTTGCTGGGTAAAATCCCAGCCCTGCATGATGACGTTTTCAACGCCATCCATGTGCAAAACATCGACCTCAACAATCCGGAGATACTGTTCAACTGGGCAGAGAAACAGGGCATCAACCGCAAAACATTTGTGGATACCTATAATTCTTTCGACGTACAAAGCAAAGCCATGCGCGCCAACCAGCTTACCCGCGACTCCAAAATCAATGGCGTTCCAGCCTTTGTGGTCGATGGAAAATACTCAACTTCAGTATCCATGACCGGCAGCGAAGATGCGCTGTTTAAGACCCTCGACAGCCTGATTGCAAAAGTGCGCAAAGAGCAATCAAAGCAGTCCCGGCATGCACCCGCCAAAAAACATTAATCTGCACTGCAGACGCAATGGCCGCCATGCGCGTTTTCATCACTGGCGCATCGAGCGGTCTGGGAGCGGCACTGGTTCGCCACTACGGCAAGCAGGGTGCGCAATTGGGGATGGTCGCGCGCAGCACAGACAAACTTGCCATACTTGCCGCCCAATTTCCCGGTAGCGCCATCTATCCGCTGGACGTGCGCGACCATCAAGCCATGCAAACTGCGGCAGCTGATTTTATCGCGTGCTTTGGCGTGCCGGATGTCGTTATCGCAGCCGCCGGCATCAGCGTTGGCACGCTCACCGAATACGCGACGGATCTGGAAGTGTTTCAGGCCGTGTTGGATATTAACGTAATCGGCATGGTGGCCACATTTCAACCTTTTGTCGCTGCCATGCGCAATACGCGCAGCGGCGTGCTGGCTGGGATTGCCAGTGTGGCGGGAATTCGCGGGCTGCCTGGTGGATCGGCCTATTCGGCATCCAAAGCTGCTGCGATCACTTATCTTGAGTCACTGCGGGTGGAGCTCCATAATAGCGGCGTCGCGGTGACGACAATCAGTCCGGGTTACATCGTCACGCCAATGACCGCAGTTAACCCATATCGCATGCCTTTCATTCTGCAAGCCGATGTGGCCGCCACAAAAATTGCCCGCGTCATTGCGCAACGACGCCGTTATGTCACGCTACCCTGGCAAATGGCGCTGGTGGCATGGGTATTGAACCGGTTGCCTCGCACACTTTATGATCGCCTGTTTTACCGTGCGCCCCGCAAACCACGTAATCTGCCAATGTGAATATCAGTGTTGATGGTTACAATGTAGATATGTAACACTTGATTCAAACCGGCTTGGAGGCCGTTACCATGACCATTTCCATCTTGCTGATAGACGATCATCCGCTGACCCGCCTGGGTATTGCGCGCACTCTGGAGAACACACCTGGCATGCAGGTGAATGCACAGTGCCCGGATATCAAATCAACCCGCGAGTGGCTGGCTAGCGCAAGCAGTCAGGCCGATATCGCGCTACTGGACCGCATCCTGCCTGACGGCGATGGCCTCAGCCTGGTACAGGAATTGAAAAAGCGAGGTATTCGAACGGTAATGCTGACCATGGCCGGGGAAGATTTTGAGATCAGCGAAGCCATTGAGGCTGGCGTGGATGGGTACATCCTGAAAAGCGCCGACCCTGAACAACTCATCAATGCAATTCAATCCGTGGCGCAAGGCAATAGCATGTTCCCTTCGCATATCATGCAAAAGCTGGCTCGGGGCGAGCTCAAGCAGGATGTATTCAGCAAGCTGTCGCAACGCGAACGCGAAATCGTCGAGCTGGTCGCTCAGGGACTTTCCAATAAAGCCATCAGCAGCCGGCTGGATCTATCCGAAAACACGGTGCGCAATCACCTCTCTAACATCATGGAAAAACTCGGCATGCAAAATCGTGTACAGGTTGCTACCAGTGCATTGAAACATGGCCGCATCACCGATAAGAATTGACCATTCGCCGCCGCCGGGCGGTTTTACAGCTGACCATAGATGAACAATGATTCACGTTTGTATTACACCGCGCCTTACCTGGAACGCACTCTGAAACGCATGGCGGCCGAAACCAAAGCCGCCAACCCGACACTCATCAAACGCCTGATTTTTCATCTTCGCCCCGGTATCGCCGATTCCAATGAGCATGCGGCGACTCATTTGGCCGACCTGCTTGGACTGATTGAACGCAACCAGGTTTATGCGCAGGCCCTACGTTTTCATCTGGTCGGTTTATTACTCACCAAAAAAACCGGTAGTCTGCTGCGAGACAGCGGAATTCTGCCGCGCCGAGGTGTCATTACCGAGCTATCGCGTCGCATTGGGTACAAACTGCTGCCGCCAGCCGCCAATCCAGATTCCCTGCGAGACTGGCTGGATGAAACACTGACTGCGCGCGATACCAAATGGATGGCTGCAGTAGATACCAAGCTATGGGACAGGTTGCTGTATGCATTGAATCTGGCCGATCTCGACGATCAGGCAGCGGTAGCGCTGCGAAAAATTCTGCATGATGCCATCAATGGTCTATCGCATCGTATCGCCGCAGAAGGGATCGATCCGGAATTGTTGCGTATCGATCCCGAACTGGAAGAGTACGCATCGCCATTCCTGGCCCAGCATGAAGAGATCTACGCCCTGCTGCAATCGAGCCGTACAGCAGGCCAAACGGTTTTCGATATCAGTCAGGCGATCGTGCTGCTCGATCAATGCCGTGCAGTTCTGGGGCGTGTTCAGCGCCGCGCTGTGAGTGTCGGCACCAGCGTTAACTTGACTCTGTTGAGTAACCGTTTGCACCAGCAGATTATTCGCCTCAACAATCTGCTCGAACTCATGGCCGCAGATTCCGCAGCAATACGCATACCCATTCTGGTCAAGCTCTTCCTTGCATTCAACGCAACATTCAACGAACGTTATAGCGTACGCAGCTTGGTATCCGGCACGACCCGCAGGCTCGCATACCAGATTACCCAGCACGCTGGACACACAGGCCAACACTATATTGCCGATGACCGCAGCGAATTGGTACGGATGTTCCGTTCTGCCGCTGGCGCGGGCGTGATTGTCGCGGCCATGGCCCTACTAAAAGTATTTATCGTTCAATCCCATTTGGCCCCTTTTCAGGAAGCCTTTCTGGTGAGCCTGAATTACGCTTTGGGCTTTATGCTGGTATTTGTGCTGAGCTTCACCATTGCCACCAAGCAGCCGGCGATGACCGCCAGCCTGATTGCTCACACCATCTCGCGAGCACGCAGTGCCAAGGATCAGACTCAAGTCCTGTCGAATTTCGTTAATAGCGTATTTGTCAGCCAGTCAGCGGCGATTGCGGGCAATTTGTTGCTGGCTTTTATGACAGCCATGTTGATTGCAAACGGCCTCGCCTATTTTTTAGGCATGCAACCCATTGACGCGCACAAGGCCGAATCCATGCTGGGTGAAATCAACCCCTTGCTGCCGATGAATCTGGTGTATGCAGGCGTAGCCGGTGTAGGCCTGTTTTTATCAGGTATTGTCAGCGGCTATTACGACAACAAAAGCGTTTATAACCGTATCCCGCAACGCCTGGCTGCGCTCAGCTGGCCTTCTTATCTGGTAAGCCAGCGTGGCTGGAATGCCATCGTTTCATATACCAGTGACCACCTGGGCGGCCTGGCCGGAAATGCTTTTTTCGGTTTTTATCTGGGGATGGTATCTGCGTTCGGCATGCTCTCCGGACTACCAT
>JBDSHM010000006.1:0-3790 GCA_039918495.1 Sulfuriferula sp.
GTGAGATACCAGCGGAAGTTGAGGCATGATCAAAGCTGCGGCAGCTTAGTGCGGGGGCGCCGAGTTATCCCGGAATGCACGTACCGCATCAAGGATGCGCATATTCTGGGTATCGGGTAATAGCCACTTGCGTACCCAGTACTCCGCAATGAACATCAACGCTACCAGAGGGAGGGTCAGGAAGTTGGAAAAAATCGACCATACAGCCAGCGGTGCCAGAAAAAACAGCAAGGTTGAAATGACAGCCATCGTGGCAAAGAACAGCGTCCAGGCTATGGTTACCTGGCGTGCGTAATTTTCGTGCTGCGGCGTCAATGGTGCATGCACCGCTTCAGCAAAACGGGTACAGAGTGGCTGCTGGCCCGCAACCAGCGTACGTGCGAAAGTCATCAACAGAATGAGTTGCATAGCCATATATTGCAGCCAGTAAACCAGCCCGAAATGTTGCTCGAGCATTGGCCAACCAAACCACAATGACACACATGCCAAAAGCATTATGCCCAGCATCACAGCTCGATGTGATGAGCGCCATGCCAAAAGCAGTGCAATCAATATGACTGGTGCAATCGCGACCAGCGCGCCCAAATCAGGATTACTTGCCGGTTCATTGGTGTAATGCGCCAAGACCGGATAACCGATTATCAGCGCAGCAATGCCGAGCCAGCGCAGAGCGCGCAACATCATCTAACAGGTTCTCTGCGTTGCGATATAGTCCGCAAGATTGCGCAGGGAGCTGAAAATATGCTGATTGTCGGCGTTGTCGGCACGTAATTGGAGGCCATAACGTTTGGATACCATGAGTGCGACTTCCAGTACATCAATGGAATCCAAACCCAAACCATCCCCATACAAGGGGGCATCTGCGGAGATTTGATCTGCAGTCACTTCAAGGTTTAAACATTCAATCATCAGTTCAGCGACTTCATGCTGTAACTCAAGAGTGCTCGATAGAGACTGTTTTTGATTATCTTGCATAGTATTCAAAATTGTTCATGTGTCAGGGACAGGGATATGGGCTGTCATTTATCGAAGGCGCATTTTACCTGCTGGGAGCAGATCGCTTCAATAAATTACATTATTTAACATAATATACATTATGCGAAGTGCTGGATTCGTTTAGATACCGATGTGTCGGATTTTGAAAATAAATCAAGGCTAGTTCCGGTAAGTGAAATTTGGCCTGCTTCAGCACAAGGATTAGATTGTACGGGATGACTTTATATTTTTAGAAAGGATTGATCTGTTCGTTACCGCACCAATTACGAATAATGATCATGTCTTACGCTTGAATATGAATGCTGCATCCCGTCTCGCTTGATCAGGATTGCGCAAGGTCGGAACTTCGTCGTGCTGGACGAAAAAATCCTCAGCCTGCGCCTGCATCACCAGTTTGATTGCTGCATCATCACTCAAGTCATATATTTCTGTGATGAGTGTGGTGACTTCATCCAGATATTCTTCATAGGTCATGCTTTGAGCCGATTCTTAAAAGTCAGGCTGCAGCCAGGCTGGTTGCGAGCTCCAGATCCACGGTGACGGTCCGTGAAACACCGGATTCCTGCATGGTAACGCCGATCAATTGGTTTGCAGCTTCCATGGTAATGCGATTATGGGTAATGAACAGAAACTGGACGTGTTCGGACATCTGTTTGACCAGTCGTGCGTAACGCTCGGTGTTGCTATCATCCAACGGTGCATCGACTTCATCCAGCAAGCAGAATGGTGCCGGGGTGAGTTTGAATAGCGCAAATATCAAGGATAATGCGGTCAGCGCTTTTTCACCTCCTGACAAGAGATGAATGGAGCTGTTTTTCTTGCCCGGTGGTTGCGCAAACACTTGAACACCGGCGTCAAGCAGTTCATCGCCGGTCAAGATCAATTGCGCCTGACCGCCGCCGAATAATGTTGTAAACAATTCGGACATGGATTGATTGACGGTATCGAAGGTGGATTTGAGCAATTCACGCGTCTCACCGTCGATCTTCTGGATCGCCGATTCCAGTGTCGCGATAGCCTGATCCAGGTCAGCGCCCTGCGCAGCAAGATAGGTTTCACGTTCCTGGGCATGCTGTAATTCCTCCAGTGCGGCAAGATTGACGGCACCTAACGCTTCTATTGCACTACTTAGTCGAGTGATTTCTGCATTCAATCCACTGACTTTTGCACCTTTTTCCAGGCCGGCAAGCAATGCGGCTTCATCCGCCTGGAGCGCCTCCAGTTGTTCCGTGCATTGTGCTTCGACTAACCGCGATTCTTGCGCATTCAAACGCAATTCTTCCATGCGGTTGCGCAAGGGTGTTAATCCTTGTTCGAGGCGCATTCGCGCTTCTTCCAGCGTGCGTAACTGGGTATTGGCGCTTTCCAGTTCATTGCGACGCGCAGCGAGCGCATGCTCCTGCGTTTGGCGTTCGGCAATCGCTTGTTGCAAAGTGGCTTGCTGGTCTGATTCGTCGATCTGGATTTGTTCGATATTGAGTTGCGCGAGTTGTGCATTCAGTCGTTCCTTATTCTCCGAACTCACTTTCATTGCATTGTTGAGGTCATTGATTTTGCTGTCACATGACTGCAGCGTGAAACGAATTTCCTGTAACTTTCGCTCACTGGAACGTTGCAGGTCACGTTTCTGGTTGAGCAGATTTTCTGCATCGCTGCGCGCACGTCGCGCGTCATCCAGATGCTCACGTACAAAGTCAGCCTGGGTTTTGTGCTCATGGAGCCGTTCGCTGGCGGCCTGTTGTGCGGTGCGCTCCTGCTCCATTTGCGCTTCGACTTCCGATAATTCGGCAGTAATCTGGGCACTGCGCTGCGTGACGCGTTCCAATGCCTGTTGTGCACGCATGGTATCCATCTGCAATTGGTGCTGGCGTTGCTGAGCCTGGTTAAGCTGGTTGCGTAATGTGCTGAGGCTTTGTTGAGCATGGCGCAGCGCGTCTTCGCTTTGAGCCAGTTGCTCAGCCAACGTTTCTTTTTGCAACGCGGATTCTTCAGTGGCTTCGGCGAGCCGTTCGATTTCCTTCTGACGCGCCAGAACGCCCTGCACGGCAGATTGTTCGGCATGAAAACTCACTGTGTGACGCGTGAATACGTGGCCTTCCGGGCAAACCAAACAGGCGTTGGCAGGCAATTGTTCACGCAATGTCAGGGCTGCTGCCGCGCTTTCCGCTACATAAACCTCACCAATCCAGTCCGCCAGCGCACCACCCTGCCCTGTTTTCCAGCGTACTTTATCCAGCAGCAATGGCAAAAAACCATGCGCAGATGCGGTTGGTATGGCTGCTGGATCATAAAAACTCACGCGGCTTGGAGGGATGTCATTTATAACGCCGGATATATTCGAGCCCGATTCCGCCAGGGCATTGATGCGCTCCCGGAGAACGGCTTCCAGGGCGGTTTCCCAGCCGGTTTCTACTTCGATGTGTTGCCATAGGCGCGGCAGTGAGGTGAGTGCATGCTGATTGAGCCAGCCATCCAGTTTGGTATCCGCATCCAGATGCGCCTGAATCTGGTTGAGCCCGGCGAGCCGGCCTTCCATCTGGTGCTGGCGGCGCGTGATTTCTTCCAGTTGGGTGCGCAGATATTGGCGTTGCGCTTCCAGTGCGGGGAGTTGTTGCTGGGCCATGTCAGCCTGTTCGCGCAGTTGATCGAGCGTTTCGATGAGCGCTTCGAGTTCGGCCTCGGCTGCACTCAGTGCTGCCCGATCAGGTTCAGGCAGGCCGCGCAGCTCATGAGTCAGTCGTGTATGTCGGGATTCCAGTTGTTGCAGCGTTTTAACGCTATGTTGATGATGCGT
>JBDSHM010000007.1:0-4286 GCA_039918495.1 Sulfuriferula sp.
CGACTGGTATCGCCATGCCAGCCGTCCTTGATGACCGTGACATCAATATTCACAATATCGCCACTCTTGAGCAGCTTGTCCCCGGGCACGCCGTGGCAGACTTGATGGTTGACTGACGTACAGATCGACCGAGGGTACGGCTGGTGACCGGGCGGTGCATAATTGAGCGGGGCCGGGATGGTGCCCTGCACATTCACCATATAGTCGTGACACAACTGATCCAGTTCGCCGGTCGTCACGCCGGGTTTGACAAAAGGCGTGATGTAATCCAGAACTTCGGAACCCAGGCGTCCTGCAATCTGCATTTTTTTGACGTCGTCGGGTGATTTGATGCTAACGGACATATGCGCTTGATAGAACAAAAAAAAACAGTATTTAGCATAGTGGATTGCCCATGCCCGGTCAATCCGCCTATGCAATAGCGCTTGACAAAAACCCCTCCACCATTACAATGCGCATCTCGTTAACGCGGGAATAGCTCAGTTGGTAGAGCGATACCTTGCCAAGGTATAGGTCGCGAGTTCGAGTCTCGTTTCCCGCTCCAGAACACCGGGGAAAGCTTCTTGCTTTCCCCTTTTAATTTTGGTTGGATTGGCAATTTCCAACCGATTTCAGCGCTAGTTACATCAAGCACCCCAGGCGGGGTGGCAGAGTGGTTATGCAGCGGCCTGCAAAGCCGTGGACGCCGGTTCGATTCCGACCCCCGCCTCCATTCCGCCCGGATGGTGGAACAGGTAGACACAAGGGACTTAAAATCCCTCGCCCTAAACGGCGTGCCGGTTCGATTCCGGCTCCGGGCACCATCCGGTTTCACACCTGACTGCTTGCCAAACACTTTCAAACACCCCCCTTTGCTGATATAATCGGCGGCTTGTTATGGGCTCTGGCCCATTTTTTGTTTGTGGAATGTGAATGACCCTAGATACGCTGTTGGAAACGACGCTTAACGGCCTTGGCTACGAATTGGTGGATATGTCCATGTCTGCAAAAAGCGGACTATTGCGCATATTTATTGATAAGGAAGGCGGCATCACGCTGGATGACTGCACGGCTGTCAGCAATCACCTGTCCAACTGGCTGGTGGTGGAAAATATTGCTTATGAGCATCTTGAAGTGTCGTCGCCCGGTTTGGATCGTCCCTTGAAAAAACTAGAGGATTTTCGTCGTTTCGCTGGTGAAAAAGTGCAGATCAAACTGCGCATGGCCATTGCCGGGCAACGCAGGTTTGCCGGGGTGATTCGCGGTGCGAGTACGACGCAAATTGAATTGGACGTGGACGGGCAAGCTGTCATGCTGGATTTTTCCAACATGGATACAGCGCGCCTGGTTCCCAGTCTGTAATTATAAAATAGGTTGGCCGGAGGTTTTTTATGAGCCGCGAGATTTTGTTACTGGTAGATGCGCTGGCCAGGGAAAAAAATGTCAGCAAGGAAATTGTGTTCAGCGCCCTGGAAATGGCGCTGGCATCTGCCACCAAAAAACGCTTCCCGGAAGATGTGGAAACGCGCGTGTCGATTGACCGTGAAACCGGCAACTACGATTCGTTTCGGGTGTGGGAGGTTGTCGCTGACGACATGGTCGAGTTTCCCGACCGCCAAATCAGTTTGTCGGAAGCGCAGCAACAGCAACCCGATATTGAACTCGAAAATTTTATCGAGGAGTTGCTGGAGCCTATCGAGTTCGGGCGTATCGGCGCACAAGCAGCCAAACAGGTTATCTTGCAGAAAATTCGTGATGCTGAGCGTGAGCAGATACTCAACGACTTCCTGCTCCGCAAGGAATACCTGGTTACTGGCACCATCAAGCGCATGGAACGCGGCAGCGCAATTATCGAGTCGGGGCGGATTGAGGGTTTGTTACCGCGCGACCAGATGATTCCCAAGGAGAACTTGCGCGTAGGCGATCGCGTGCGTGCCTTTTTGTTGCGTGTGGAGCGCGGTGGCCGCGGCCCGCAATTGATTCTGTCGCGTACTGCCCCGGAATTCATTGCCAAACTGTTCGAACTGGAAGTCCCGGAAATCGAAGAAGGTCTGCTCGAAGTAAAAGGGGCTGCACGTGACCCCGGTGCCCGCGCCAAGATAGCTGTCAAATCCAACGACCCCCGCATCGACCCGATTGGTACCTGCGTCGGCATGCGCGGATCACGCGTGCAGGCCGTCACCGGCGAACTGGCGGGCGAACGCGTTGACATCATCCTGTGGTCGCCCGAAGCAGCCCAGTTTGTCATCAATGCGCTGGCGCCAGCTGAAGTCAGCAGCATCGTGGTGGATGAAGACAAGCACAGCATGGACGTGGTGCTGGAGGAGGAACAGTTGGCGCAAGCCATAGGTCGCAGCGGTCAAAATGTTCGCCTGGCCTCTGAACTCACCGGCTGGGAACTCAACATCATGACCGTTGAAGAAGCTCAGCAAAAAAATGAGAGCGAAGCGACTTCCATCCGCGCATTGTTTATCGACAAGCTTGATGTAGACGAAGAAATCGCCGAAGTGCTAGTACAGGAAGGCTTCAGTTCGGTTGAAGAAGTTGCCTACGTGCCCATTAACGAGATGCTCGAGATCGAAGGCTTCGATGAAGATCTGGTCAGCGAATTGCGCGCCCGAGCTCGCAACGCGCTGCTTACAGAAGCCATTGCCAGCGAAGAAAAAGTTGAGCATGTTGCCGAGGACATGATGTCGCTCGAAGGCATGGACAATGAAATCTTGCACGCGCTGGCTGCCAAAGGCATTACCACATCTGAAGAGTTAGCAGAACTCGGCGTGGATGAATTGGTAGATATGGTAGACATGGACACCGAGCGTGCTTCCAAACTCATCATGGCGGCACGCGCCCCGTGGTTCGCATAACCCAATTGCACAGAAAGCCCTGACGGCCCATATATGAATGTAGAGCAATTCGCCCAGGAACTGAAGCTGCCCACTGACTTACTGCTGGAACAGCTGCGCGCCGCTGGCGTGGAAAAATCCGCCGCCGATGACACGGTAACCGAACAGGATAAAGCCGGCCTGCTTGATTATCTGAGCAAAAAACACGGCGCCAGAGAACCGAAAAGCAAGATTACCTTGACCCGTAAAGAAACGACAGAAATCAAGAAAGCGGACAGCACGGGTAAATCTCGAACCATCCAGGTAGAAGTGCGTAAAAAACGTGTTCTGGTCAAACGCGATGCCGTTGTCCCGACCGAAGAGATCGCGGCGCCACCGGTAGTGCAGGAAACTCCAGCTGAAACAATCCCGGCACCCATCGAACCGGAAACGGCTAGCGAAGCAGTCACAGCCGAGGTGGTCATACCACCGGTTGCGGAAACCAGCAGGGTTGATACCGAAATCATTGAGACGCCTCCTGCCGTCGAAGCTGAGCCCGTTGCCAAACCTGATGAACCCGTTCAGCCAGAATCTGCCGATACTATTGCAGAAGTATCACCCACGGAACCGGAATCTGAACCAGTTGCAGCGCCCGCGAAGCGTATTCGTGTCAAGAAGCATGTTCTGGACGAGAAAGAACTCGCTTTACGGGCCGAAGAAGCCCGCCGCCATTCGGCTTTGCATACTCGCCAAGCGGATGAATTGCGCGAAAAACAGGACCGTATCCAGCAGCGCAAGCTGGCTTTGGAAGCAGAAACTCAAGCCGCAGTTGAAGCAGCGCAATTAGCTGCTGCGCCAAAACCGGTGGTAACAGAGGGAACACTGCACAAACCCACCCCCAAACCTGGTGAAAAGCCCAAGGCCGCCAAAGCGCCCACCAAAAAAGAAAAGGACTCCAATTGGAGTGACCTGCAGGCCAAGAAACGCGGCATCAAATCACGCGGCGACACGGGTGGTGACGCCTGGCGCAACCGCAAGGGTGGTGGTCGCCACAAGCCCGATGCAGACGTCAATACCACTTTCAGTGCACCAACCGAACCTATCGTTTATGAAGTCTTGGTGCCGGAAACGATCAGCGTCGCCGATCTCGCCCACAAAATGTCCGTCAAAGCAGCAGAGGTCATCAAGGTATTGATGAAAATGGGCAGTATGGTCACCATCAATCAAGTCCTGGATCAGGAAACAGCCATGATTCTGGTGGAGGAAATGGGGCACGTCGCCAAACCTGCGCCACTGGACACCCCGGAAGCCTTCCTCACAGAAGACGAATTGCGCGATGTACCGAACCTGCCGCGCGCACCCGTTGTGACTGTCATGGGTCACGTCGACCACGGCAAAACTTCACTACTCGATGCGATCCGTCGGGCACGCGTGGCCAGCGGCGAAGCCGGCGGTATTACCCAGCACATCGGCGCCTATCATGTG
>JBDSHM010000008.1:0-3057 GCA_039918495.1 Sulfuriferula sp.
TCTTGCCGGAACGGGTCTTGGGCAGATTGTCGCCAAAACGGATTTCGTCCGGCTTGGCAATGGGTCCGATTTCCTTACCCACCCATTCCCGCAATTCTGCAACGATTTTCTTGGCTTCTTCGCCCGTCGCACGCGCGCCTCTGAGTACCACAAAAGCCACCACGGCCTCGCCTTTGATGTCATGCGGCTTGCCCACCACGGCGGCTTCTGCTACCAGCGGATTGGACACCAATGCAGATTCGATTTCCATGGTGCCGAGACGATGACCGGATACGTTCAATACATCGTCGATACGACCCATGATCCAGTAATAGCCATCTACATCGCGATGAGCCGAATCTCCCGCCAGATAGGTTTTTCCACCCAGTTCGGCGGGAAAATAAGTCTTTTGATAGCGTTCCGGATCGTTCCACAGGCCACGCAATTGTGACGGAAACGGGCGTTTGATCACCAGATAACCGCCCTGCCCCAACGGGACACTGCCTCCTTGTTCGTCCACCACGTCTGCGATGATGCCGGGCAAAGGCAAAGTGCACGAACCGGGCTTGGTCGCCACCGCACCCGGCAGGGGTGCGATCATGTGCGCGCCGGTTTCGGTCTGCCACCAGGTGTCGGCGACAGGACAGCGACTTTGGCCAACCGTTTCGTAATACCACATCCATGCTTCCGGGTTGATCGGCTCGCCTACCGTGCCGAGCAGGCGCAGACTGGAAAGATCATGGGCCTTGGGCAAATCGGCGCCCAGTTTGATCAATGAACGAATTGCCGTGGGTGCAGTGTAAAAGGTGGAGACTTTGTGATCCTGGATAATTTTCCAGAAGCGCCCGGCATCGGGATAGGTCGGTACGCCTTCGAAAATCACTTCGGTCATACCCAGCGCCAACGGCCCATACACCACGTAACTGTGACCGGTAATCCAGCCCACATCGGCGGTACACCAGAATACATCGGTGTCCGGCTTGGCATCGAATACCCATTGCATCGACAGGATCGCGCCCAGCAGATAACCGCCGGAGGAATGCTGCACGCCCTTGGGATGACCGGTAGAGCCGGAAGTGTAAAGAATGAACAGAGGGTGTTCGGCGTTGACCCATTCCGGCTCGCAAAGGGGTGCCATGCCGTTTGTCAGATCATCCCACCCGATGTCACGCGCGTCATTCCATTCAGTCGCATCGCCGCTACGTCGGTACACCACGACGGTCTCTACACATTCGCAATCGCCCAGCGCAATGGCCGCATCCACTGCTGATTTCAGCGGCACGGTCTTGCCGCCGCGAAAGCCGCCGTCTGCCGTTATCACCAGTTTGGCTCCCGCATCACGGATGCGCTCATGCAGTGATTTGGCAGAGAAGCCACCGAACACAACCGAATGGATCGCACCGATGCGTGCGCAAGCCTGCATCGCCACGACCGCTTCCACACTCATCGGCATATAGATGATGACACGATCGCCTTTTTGCACACCGCGCGATTTCAGGCCATTGGCAAAAACGCACACCTGGTTGTACAGTGCCTGATAAGTAACCCGTGTCACGGCACCGTCGTCCGCCTCGAAAATCAGCGCGGTCTTATCGGCTTTTTCGGGCAGGTGACGGTCGAGGCAGTTGTAGGAAACATTCAGCTCGCCGTCATGGAACCACTTGTAGAATGGCGCATTGGATTCATCCAGGATTTTGCTGAAATCCTTTTTCCAGCTAATGTTGGCACGCGCCATGTCCGCCCAGAAGCCCTCATAATCCGCTTCCGCGCGGGCAACCAATGCCTGGCGAGCCGCCATGCCCGATACATTGGCCTGCGTCTGAAATGCCGGAGAAGGCGGGAAAACGCGTGTTTCATGCAATACGGATTCGATATTGGCCATGCGGGACTCCTGAATTATTCAGACACGTGTCACTAAAATCCCATTTTAACCTGAAGCCATCATGCCAGCACATCCGTTGATTGAACGCGCAGCCTCCCACTCCCATTATCTGGCGCGCCTGCTGGCGGCGGATGCACAATTCTCCGAGCGCCTCGCCGCCGGGCTGGCGCAGCCATTCGATGCGCACAGCATGCAGGCGCAGCTGCTGGCTACCGCGCCTGGCAACGAAACCGAGCTCAACACCGCGCTGCGCAAATTGCGCCAGGCAGTGATAGCACGATTGATAGTGCGCGATCTGGGCGGATTGGCAGGTTTGCCCGAAATCATGGGCGCTTGTACCGATCTGGCCGAAATCACCCTGCGCTGGGCACTCACCCATCACAGCGCATGGTTGGCACAGAAACACGGCATGCCCAAAAACCCGGACGGCAGCGACATGCAGCTGGTGATCGTGGGCATGGGCAAACTGGGCGGGCGCGAGCTGAACGTTTCGTCCGACATCGACCTCATCTATCTTTACCCGCAAGAAGGCGAAACCAGCGGCGCCAAACCGGTCTCTCATCATGAATTCTTTGTCATGCTAGGAAAAAAGCTGGGCCTGGCGATTTCCGATCTCACCGCCGACGGCTTCGTGTTTCGCGTCGATACGCGTCTGCGTCCTTGGGGAGACGCCGGGCCACTGGCAATGAGTTATGCGGCACTGGAAGATTACCTCGTTACGCATGGCCGTGAATGGGAACGCTACGCGTGGATCAAGGGACGCGCGTTGACCGGCACCCGGCTGACCGAGCTCGACCAGATCATCCGCCCGTTCGTGTTCCGCAAGTATCTGGACTTCAATGCCTTTGCCGCGATGCGCGAACTGCATGCGCAGATCCGCCGCGAAGTCATCCGCCGCGACCGCGCCGACGACATCAAACTCGGGCCTGGCGGTATCCGCGAGATCGAATTTATCGCGCAAGTATTCCAGCTTATTCGCGGCGGTCAGGTAGCAGAGCTGCAAACCCGTTCGCTGCTGGCAGTGCTCCCCATGCTGGCCGTGCGCGGTCTGCTACCGGAATCAGCCGTGACAGAACTTCATGCGGCTTATGTTTTTTTGCGCAATCTGGAACATCGCCTGCAATACCTGGACGATGCGCAAACGCAGATGCTGCCTGCCAATCCGGAGGACCGGATGCGCATCGCGATCAGTATGG
>JBDSHM010000009.1:0-2991 GCA_039918495.1 Sulfuriferula sp.
GACACGGAAGCCGATATCCGCTTCGTGGCGCGCATGGATTTCACCGGAATACACCGTGGTGCCGTTGTTCCCGTTTGCGGTCACGGTATAGACCAGTGCTGGCTGCAGTTGTACGGCCGGTTCGGTGTGCTTGCTGCATGCCGATAGGGTAAGCAGTAGCAAAATGAATATGAAAAAGATGCGCATTGCCATCCAATTAAATCCAGCGCCGCACGCGGCCACTATAGTCGTTATAGGCGGGGCCGAATTTGGCGCGTAGATGAACTTCTTCATGGGCAATAACTGCGTAACGCATGATGGCCCAGACCAGCGGTGCGAATACCAGTGGCCAAAAACTGCCGATGAGCAGCATGACGCCCACATAAATCACGACATCGGCCAGATAAATCGGATTGCGCGAAAAGGCAAAGGGTCCGCTGGTAACCAGTTCGGATGCGCCTTTGTAGGGATTGACCGTGGTGCGATGGCGCCAGATGGTGAGCACCGCCCATATCATCAGCGCGCAGCCCAATCCCACGTCGATCCAGCCCAGCGTGTGCAATAGCGGTGTAACGCCAAAACCCAGCGGGAAGTGGCGTTCCAGCCACCAAGATACAATCAGGCCGACGGCATAAACCAGTGGCGGCGGAACACGGGTGCGGGGGCGCTGGATGGCATCGGTCATGGTGTCAGGCTTTCAGCATGTTGATATAGGAAATCAGCTGGCCGCCGCATTGACGCAGGGTGGCGGCTGACTGATGGTTTTTGGCCACGCTCATACAGCCCTCCATGCTGGCGATGATGAACAGTGCGGCGGCGTTGCAATCCACCTCGGCGTGAATTTCGCCGCTTTTCTGGGCGCGTCGCAGCGCGTCGACAAAGGCGTTTTGCCATACTTTCAGCCAGTGCGCCAGACGTTCCTGAAATGCGGGTTCGATACCGCTCATTTCCTGCATCAGGTTATTGAATGGACAACCCAATGCCGTGGATACATCGCACGAGCTATTGCCGATTTCATTGAGGATACGCACCAGGGCTTGTATTGGCGAGGGGGCATCGGCAAGCGGCGTAACAAAAGTACCCTGAATATATGCGCCAATGATTTCATCCAGAACGGCCAGACCAAGCGCCTGTTTGTCGGCAAAATGATGATAGAGGGCGCCTTTGGTGAGGCCTGCGGCAGTCAGAATATCGGTCAGGCTGGCGGCTTGATAGCCGTTGCGGTGAATTTCTGCGAAGGCTGCTCGCAAAAGCCGCGCACGGGTGATGTCGGGTTGTCGATTGACAGAAATGGCGTCCATATAAAACAAATCATACCGACCGGTTTGTATCTGTCAAGAAGGCAAGCTGGCGGTCCTGCAGACGGGCGAGTCCCAGTTGTCCTAAAATGCTGCCTATCAAGGCCATCGCCATGTCTTTTTGTGTGTCCCATATGTCACCCTGGGTGGCGAGAAAGGCGACCGCATCGCTACCACTGGCTTCGGCTACACCCCATTCGATCAGTTCGTAGCTTGCGCTAATGGCCAAGCACACGCTCGTCACCAGGAAAAACAGCATTTTGCCGCGCTGCAAAGGCGTGCGTCGTAACAGGATTTCCCGGGTTACCAAGGCCGGTACCAGGCCCTGCGCAAAATGACCGACGCGGTCATAGTGATTGCGCGTGAGGTTGAAAGAGTCACGCAACCAGTTGAATAGCGGTACCTCGGCATAAGTGTAATGACCACCTACCAACAGGATTGCGCAATGCAAGGCGATCAGCGTGTATACCAGCGGCGTGAGCGGGAAAGCCTTGCGCGTGGCAATCAGCAGCGGTAGCGCGATCAGTACGGGTATCACTTCGAGCAGCCAGGTGAAATAATCGTGTGGGTGAATTCCAGACCAAGCCAGCAGGATCAGCGTGGCAATGAGCAGCGAGAATTGCAGCGTTGTTGGCGCCGGATTCATGGCAGGAACAAGCCCAAAAGATCATTGAGAAAGCGCTGCCCGGTTTGCGTAGGGGTGATGCGTACATGGTCGCGTACGATCAGGCCGCGTCGTTCGGCTTCTTCAAGCGCGGTTTGCGCAGCGATTATCGGCAGCCCGGTACGCTCGGTAAACAACGCGGTGTCAAAGCCGTCGGTCAGGCGCAGTGCATTCATCATGAATTCAAACGGCAGATCGACAGGGGTGATTTCATGCTCATGCTGTATCGGATTGCCAGCCAGCGCGTGCTCCATATATTCGCGTGGATGTTTGTGACGCATCTGGCGCAGCATGCGATTATGGAACGATAGCTTGCTGTGTGCGCCCGCCCCAATGCCAAGGTAATCGCCAAATTGCCAGTAATTCAGATTGTGGCGACATGAGCGGCGTGGCTGGGCAAAGGCGGAGGTTTCGTAGTGAAGATAGCCGGCACCAGTTAGCGTTGCCTCAATCATCAATTGCATATCCGCTGATAAATCATCGTCAGGTAACGCAGGCGGAGCGGCATGGAACGGCGTATTCGGCTCCAGCGTGAGGTGGTAGCATGACAGGTGCGGTGGTGCGTAGCTGAGGGCCGTATCGACATCCTGCCATGCCTGCTGCAAGGTTTGTTGGGGCAGGGCATACATCAAGTCCAGGTTGAAATTATCGAACGTGGATGCAGCGATTTCCACTGCGCGGTGCGCCTCCTGGTCGTCATGGATGCGCCCTAGAGCGCGCAGATGGTCGGCGTCGAAGCTCTGGATGCCGAGCGAGAGCCGGTTTACGCCCGCTTCCTTGAATCCCGCGAATTTTTTCGCTTCGACAGTACCCGGGTTGGCTTCCAGCGTAATTTCCGCAAAATGATCAAGCTTGGTTAAGGTGCGTACCATGCTGAGGATGGCATCGATTCCCTCGGAAGAGAACAGGCTAGGCGTACCGCCACCAAAAAAGATGGAATGAATGCCGCGTCCCCAGATCAGTGGCAAGGCCGATTCCAGATCGCGGGTAAGGGCTTCGATATAGTGTGTCTCCGGCAGGGCTGTGCGTGCAGTATGCGAATTGAAATCG
>JBDSHM010000010.1:0-2696 GCA_039918495.1 Sulfuriferula sp.
GGCGGCAAGTTGACATGCTGCTTGACCAGCTGCTGCGCCTCGGCCACAAAGCTGCCCTGGTCGCGCCCCAGCAGATTCGCTTTTACCGAGACGTTCCGGCTGCCTGCCTCGCGGCTGATTCGCGCCGCTCCCTGTTTGACGCTGATGGTGGCGATATCGGATAGCGCGACGCTGCCATTTCCGCCCGGTAACGACACTTGCAGATTGCGGATCTGATTGACCGAATCACGGTAAGGCGCCTGCAAACGCAGGGTAACGTCAAAACGCCGCTCGCCGTCATAAAAACTGTTGACTGCCTGATCCGACAGTGCGCTCTGTATCACGCTATTGGCATCGGCGACGCTGATGCCCAGACGCCCCATGCGTACCCGGTCCAGCTGAATGTTCAGTTCGGTCTGGCCGCCTACTTTGATGGCAGCCACATCGCTGGCGCCGCGCACGCTGGCCAGCAGCGCGGCAATCTGTTCCGCCTTGGTTTCCAGGATATCCAGATCCGGCCCGCTTACTTTCACGGAAATTTCCCCTTTCACGCCTGACAGTGCTTCTTCCACATTGTCCTCGATGACCTGGGAAAAATTGGTGGGCAGGCCGGGGATGCTTTTCAGTTTTTTTGTCATGTCGGCTATCAGCGCATCCTTGTCCGGAAATCGCCAGGTTGATTGCGGCTTCAGATCGGCAAGGATTTCCATATTGTTGGGGCCTTTGGGATCGGTGCCGTCATCGGGACGCCCCACCTGGCTGATCACATTGCCGACTTCCGGATAGCTCAATAATATTGCGCGCACCTGTCGTTCAACCGCTTTGGTTTTATCCAGGGCGGTCTGCGGCGGTAGCGTAATGGTCAGCCAGATATTGCCTTCATCCAGCTTTGGCAAAAACTCGCTGCCCAATAGCGGCGCGCAAGCCAGTGCAATGACCAGCGCCAGCAAAGCGCCCCCGAAAATGAAGATGCGATAGCCTTCCGACCAGTCCAGCAAATCGCGATAACGCCCCTGCAATTTGTGCATCCACGGCGCGTTTTTCTCCGCCATGCGCTCCCCCTTGAGGGTATAGGAAAGCAGGGTCGGCACCAGCGTGAGGGTCAGGATGAGTGCACCCAGCAAGGCAAAGCTCAAGGTCAGCGCCACCGGCGTAAAGATTTTTCCTTCCACGCGCTGGAACGTGAAAATAGGCAAAAATGCCAAAATAATAATCGCCTTGGAAAACAGGATGGGGTGGCCGAGTTCCACTGCGGTATGCTTGAGTGTCTGCATCCGCCATGCGGGGGTACGGTGTGCCGCGTTGGTGTCTTGTGCTGCCAGCGCAAGACGCACCATCAGCGCTTCGACCAGCACGACAGCACTGTCGATAATGATGCCGAAATCGACCGCCCCCAGTGAAATTAGATTGGCCGATACACCGCGTGCATCCATCAGAATAAATGCAAATAACAGCGCAAGCGGAATGACTGAAGCCACAATCAACGCAGCGCGCCAGTTACGTAAAAACAGGATCAGTATGGTAATGACCAGCACCGCTCCCATGATGAGATTGTCACTCACCGTGTGCACGGTGTGATTAATGAGCTGGGTGCGATCATAGATAGGATGAATCTTGACCCCGGGCGGCAACTTGGTATCGAGTTCGGCAATTTTCTGGCGCAAGGCATGCACTACCTTGGTGGCATTCTGGCCTTTGACCATGGTTACGATGCCTTCGACCACGTTATCGCGTTGGTTGAAGGCAACAATGCCGGAACGCGGACGCGCGCCAATGCTCACATCGCCAATGTCACGCACCAGTATGGTTTTTCCATCCTTGGCCAGCACGACGGTGCGGGCGATATCGTCCAGACTGGTGAACAGGCCCTGCCCGCGCACCACCAGTGCTTCGTCGCCCCGTTTGATCAGACCGCCGCCCACATTGGCGCTGCCATTGGTAAGCGCCTGACTGACCTGATCCAGCGTAACACCGTATTTTTTCAGCAAAGCCGGATTGACGTTAACCTGATACTCCTTGATCAGCCCGCCAAAGCTTCCCACATCGGCTACGCCGGGCACCATGCGCAGCGCCGGACGTATCTTCCAGTCCTGAATTGCGCGCACTTCGGTCAGTGGCATATTTGCCGGGGTATCCAGCACATAACGGTAAACCTCCCCAACCGCCGTCGAGAGCGGCGCCAGCGAGGGTTGCACGCCGGGTGGAAGATTGACGTTTTGCAATTTCTCCAGTACCTGCTGGCGCGCGAAATAATCATCGGTATGGTCTGAAAAAGTCAGCGTCACGATGGATAATCCGGTCATCGATATCGAACGCAACTGCGTGATACGCGCTACGCCGCTCATTTCACGCTCGATGGGCAGGGTGACGCTGCGCTCGATTTCTTCCGGCGCCTGTCCGGCCATTTGCGTCACTACCTGCACCTGCACATCCTGCACATCGGGAAAGGCTTCGATCGGCAAGTCGTCCAAGGCATGCCAGCCCAGCAGGATCAAGGCAACGACCATCAACAACACAAATACGCGTTGCTGCAGGGCAAAAGTAATCAGTTTATCCAGCATCGTATACGCTCGTTTATTGTGCGACGCTCAGTTCGGAATTGAGCAGCAGGGCGCCACTAGTGACGATCCGCTCACCCGCCTTCAGGCTGTCCACGCTGTAGGAATAGTCACGGTCTTGCGCGGCCAGCGTAACGCGGTGTTTGCGCAATACTCCGG
>JBDSHM010000011.1:0-2754 GCA_039918495.1 Sulfuriferula sp.
CCAAATGGTCATCGCCCGTTTTGATATTCTGCCGGCAGGTTCAAACAGATTGGACATCCTGTCGTTCCAGAATGCTTTTCAATAAACTCTGGGCGGCATCCGTGACCATATCCAGCGTCTGATCAAACCCCTGTTGACCGCCATAGTACGGATCAGGTACATCCAGATTGGGAAACCGCCGACTGAAACTCAATAACAAACGGATTTTGTGGTGATGCCGGATATTGGCACGCCGGATAAGATTGTTCAGATTCTGGCTATCCATTGCCAGAATATAGTCGAAACGTTCAAAATCGCTATCCTGGACCTGCCTGCCTCGCAGCGCGCTGATATCACAGCCATAACTCAACGCTGTACGCTGAGCGCGCAGATCCGGCGCATCGCCGACGTGGTAATCGTGAGTCCCTGCCGAATCGATCAAAATCTGCGCACTGGCTCCCGCTTCCTGGACCGTTTTAGCGAAAACGCCTTCCGCCATCGGTGAGCGGCAGATATTGCCCATGCATACAAAAAGTACGGAGATACGGTTATTTTCCATCATGTTTTTTCGAATTCGGGTTACGTGCCTTGATTGTTGCATAGTTACCATGCCTTTCAACAAAAATCCGGTTCGCCAACTTTGGTAATCCATATACAGAATCATCAAGGCCACTCTTGTATAATGCCGCGTTGATCCGCGTCCTTCTTGTAACCCAAAATGACCATCTTTGATTCCGAAATACAGCGTCGCCGCACCTTTGCCATTATTTCCCACCCGGACGCAGGTAAAACCACATTGACGGAAAAACTGCTGTGGTTCGGCGGCGCGATTCAGGTGGCTGGTGAAGTGCGCGCGCGTAAAGCCAGTCGTCACGCCACTTCTGACTGGATGGAACTGGAAAAACAGCGCGGCATTTCGGTCACCTCTTCGGTCATGCAATTTCCTTACCGCGATCACATCGTCAATTTGCTGGACACGCCCGGCCACGAGGACTTTTCCGAAGACACCTACCGCACGCTCACCGCCGTGGATTCGGCGGTAATGGTGATCGACTCGGTCAACGGTGTCGAAGCACAGACCATCAAACTGCTCAACGTTTGCCGGATGCGCGACACACCCATCATTACCTTCATCAACAAACTCGACCGTGAGGGCCGTCCGCCGATCGAATTGCTCGATGAAATCGAATCGGTGCTGGGCATGCAATGCGCCCCGATGACCTGGCCGATCAGTATGGGCAAACGCTTTCGCGGCGTGTATCACCTCTATGACGACAACGTACTGGTATTCGATCCGCACGCCGACAAAAGCACCAGTGAAATCATCAAGGGTCTGGACAACCCGCGACTGGATGAGTTCATCGGTCGCGAACAATCTGAAGAGCTGCGCATGGAAGTGGAACTGGTACGCGGTGCGTCGCATACTTTTGATGCAGCGGCCTATCATGCCGGCAAACAGACCCCCGTATTGTTCGGATCGGCGGTCAATAATTTCGGTGTGCAGATGATGCTCGACGCGGTGGTGGATTTATCGCCGCCTCCCCAACCACGGGCTACCGAAACCCGTCAGGTACAGCCCAGCGAACCGAAATTTTCCGGCTTTGTGTTCAAGATTCAGGCCAATATGGACCCCAAGCACCGCGACCGTATCGCGTTTCTGCGCGTATGTTCCGGACGCTTCGATCGCGGCATGAAAATCAAGCAGGTTTCCAGTGGCAAGGTGATGGCAGTCAACAATGCCATTACCTTCATGGCGCAGGATCGCAATACGGCGGATGAGGCCTATGCGGGCGATATTATCGGCATTCCCAACCACGGTACCATTCGCCTGGGCGACACTTTCAGTGAAACCGAAAATCTGAAATTCACCGGGATACCTTCATTCGCGCCGGAGTTTTTCCGCAAGGCGCGCATCAAAAACCCGCTGAAAATGAAACAATTGCAAAAAGGCTTGCAACAGCTGGCTGAAGAAGGCGCCACCCAGCTGTTCCGGCCGATTTCTTCCAATGACCTGATTCTGGGTGCAGTCGGCACGCTGCAATTCGATGTAGTCGCCCACCGGCTGGAATTCGAATATGGCGTGAACGTGCTGTTCGAAGGCTGCGAATACGCCACCGCCCGCTGGCTGCGCGGCTCCGAAGCCGACCTCAAGCAACTGGTGGATAAATATGGTTTCAACGTTGCCCTGGACGGCGCAAATCAATACGTTTATCTGGCGCCCAATCGAGTCAACCTGACCATGACTCAGGAACGCTTTCCGGACGTCAAATTCCTGGAAACGCGCGAAATATATTGAAGCCTGGCGTTTTCGACGTCGTCGTTATCGGCGCAGGCGCTGCCGGCATGATGTGTGCTGCCCAGGCCGGACTGCGTGGACGGCGCGTATTGTTGATCGACCATGCGGCCAAAATCGGTGAGCGCATTCGCATTTCGGGCGGCGGGCGCTGCAACTTCACCAACAGCAAGGTGGGCGCAGAAAATTTTCTGTCGCAGAATCCGCATTTCGCGCGCTCGGCCCTTGCCCGTTATTCACAGTTCGATTTCATCAAACTGGTAGAGCGCCATCGTATCGCCTATCACGAGAAAACCCTCGGGCAACTGTTTTGCGACGATTCCGCACGCCAGATCATTGATATGCTGCGAACTGAATGCGACACGGGCAATGTACAGTGGGCGCAGCCATGCAGCGTGCACAGCATCGAACGGATCGACGATAACGGCCTGCGTTTCCATCTCACCACCGATTCGGACCACGGTCCAATACGCTGCCAGTCG
>JBDSHM010000012.1:0-5930 GCA_039918495.1 Sulfuriferula sp.
GTGTCACGTGCGCGAGTCAGCCCGACATTCAGCGACGGGAATTGCGCCAGGACTACCGCGCGAAATTTTTCTTCCTGGGAATGATAACCGGCTTGCAGTGCAAGCATATCGGGGCGTTGATCAAGCCGCTCAACCAGATTTTTCTGCACTGCGGCAGCATCCAGCAATGGTGCGTATGGCTCGCCAACCAACTGCAAAGGCGCGGTCGACGCCAGCCCCAATAAGCCATTGAGACTGGCTCGATTTTTCAGGCGCTTGATTTCCAGATCATTGATTTGGCGTTCGACATTTTGCAACGCAATCAAGTCAGCGCTGGCCATGTCGAGGGTAACATTTCCGACTGAGAGTGCCTTTTGCGTATTCTGATAACGATCAGCCAACAGCGTGCGTGAAATTTGCAATTGGGTCATCAGCGCTGTTTGCGCAGAGAGCTGGGTAAACAGCAAACGCGCCTGACTCACGACCTGCCACTCCTGCCACAGCAAATCCAGATTCACTTTTTGCATTTCCGCCTGCGCGGCACCCTTGCGCGAGGAGCGTTGCAGCAATGCGTTGACGTCGTAGTTCAGGTTCAAGTTGAAGCCATTCGTATTGCCCGCTGTGCCATTGGTAGGGTGGTCTGCCGTCACGCCGAGTTGCGGATCGGGCAACAGCCCGGCAGCAAAAGACTGGGCGCGGGCAATACCGAGCGCATCTCTGGCCTGTTTGAGTTGCGGATTGTTGGCCACAGCCAGCATCGCCACTTCATCCATATCCAGCCCATCTGCCGGGTTGAACGGATGGCTGGACAGATTGCGGAACGGCAAACTCGCAGGGTCGAGCGTGATCGACGCGACAGACTGTGGAAAACTGACCTGATCGGGCAATGGCTTGGGCGCGTAGGTGGCGCAACCCGACAATGCGCCAAGCATCAAAATCGGGATGGGAATTTTAAACCGCATGAATTTCCCTTTGTATCAAGAGCGCTTCCGGCCAAATGCGACGGCAAACCTGCCTTCGATCAATTCCGCCAGTTTATAACAGGCGTTTTGCCCTTTTAGGGTGTTGACCAACATCCACACGCTGACCGCCACGCCCAGCGCGCCGACCATATCCAAGGGAAAATGCACACCCAGATAAATCCGGGCCCATGCCACTATCGGGCTGATGGCAAGCAAGACGCCTGCAAAGCGGCGCGCCGAAATCGAGTCGCTTGTCCACAATGCCAGCCCCACTGTGATCAGCAGCGTTACGTGGTCACTGGGGAATGAACTATCGGCGGCATGCGCCAAGTAGGTATGGCCGATACCCGCCATGAATGGGCGCGGATGAAACCACACCATCGCGATCAACTGATTCACACCCAACGCGATCAGCCCGGCGGCGAGCGCCTTGACAGCAGCACGCTGATCATTGATTTTGCCAAACAGCCACAATGCCGTTAAGCCGGTCGGCACCAGCCAGATCAACCATTCTGCAATGGCAGTGGCTGCCCACAATGACATGCCATGCAAGCCGGCGGGTGCGTTGAGCAATAAAAACAGTTGCGTATTGAAATGTTCCAGCATGGTCATGCGAGGCGACTTGCGCCACCCCGGCCAATGATATTTGAGCTTGAAAAATACTTATTTCGTTGTGGATACAGGAAGCAACTGCCGCTTCTGCTGCACGCTGATGTAACTGACCAGACTCACGATCACCACCAGAAAAATCGCACTGGTGCCGACCGTACCCAAACCTATGCCGCCATTTGTCACCGGTTGCGACAACAAATCACCCATGGATGCGCCCAGCGGACGCGTCAGGATGTAAGCCAGCCAGAATGCCAATACGGCATTCAACTTGAAAACATAGTGCGCGAAGGTAATCACCGCGATGACTGCGCCGAATAGCAGGGCGGAAGGCGCGTAGCCCAGATGCATGCCCTCGGCAAACAAATCACCTGCAGCGGTCCCCAGCGCAAAGGTAAACAGGATGGCAGCCCAATAAAACAACTCTCTTTTAGCAGTTAAGATGGAGTGTATGGACAGGGTCTTTTCGCTGCTGTACCAGAGCGCAAACGTCGCTGCCAAGGCGATGCCGAAAACAATAGTGGTGGTGACCAGGCTCACACCGGCCTCATCGACCAGCCGGTCGGTAATCAGCGTACCGACGATGCTGACCAGCACCACAACGAGCCAGTAGCTTGCCGGCACATAACGTTTCAGCTTGAACTGGATCAATAGCGCGACAATCAATAACCCGCCCATGATGTAGGAAGTGATCCCCAAACCGAGATTAAGGGTAGCCGACAAAAAATCGGCTGCAGTTTCACCCACTGTGGTGGCCATGATCTTGATCAGCCAGAAAAACAGTGTCACTTCCGGCACTCTGTTTAATACCTTATTCATGATTCCCCCTGATGTGTCCGTGTTTACGTGAGCATGGAGAGGAGAATACGCGGGGAATTATTAACACAAACTTAAAGCACTCACTGCGGATAAAAAAAGCCCGGATGATTGGGCATCCGGGCTATCGATACAGGCTTGATTCTTATGGGCGTTTGCGACTTCGCTGGCGTCCTGCGAAGTCGCGGGCAAACTGCCACGCCACCCTGCCGGAACGGGCACCACGTTCCAGCGACCATTGCAGCGCAGCACGGTTCATCGCATCGTCATCCTTAATCGTTACGCCAAGGGCATCGAGCCAGGTTTGCACAATGGCCAGGTACACATCCTGATCAAACGGATAAAACGACAGCCATAGACCAAAGCGTTCCGACAGCGAAATTTTTTCTTCCACCGCCTCGAACGGATGCACCTCATTGCCGACGTGGCGCGTGAGTTCGTTTTCGGCCATGTATTCGGGCATCAGATGGCGGCGATTGGAGGTGGCGTAGATCAGCACATTATCCGGCGGCGCCGCGATAGTACCGTCGAGCACCGCCTTGAGTGCCTTGTAGCCCGGTTCGCCCGTCTCGAAGGAAAGATCGTCGCAAAACACGATAAAGCGCTCGCGCCGCCCGGCCAGTTGTTCGGCGATATCCGGCAGGTCCACCAGATGGGCTTTGTCCACTTCGATCAAGCGCAGGCCCTTGGATGCAAACTGATCCAGCAACGCCTTTACCAGCGAAGATTTACCGGTACCGCGCGCCCCGGTCAGCAACACGTTATTGGCCGGGCGACCGGCCAGAAACTGGCGCGTATTCTGCTCGATACGCTGTTTCTGTTCGTCGATGCCGGTCAGGTTCGTCAATTCGACTTTATGCGGATGCGACACGGCTTCGATCCAGCCGCTATCGCCGCGCTTGCGCCAGCGGAAAGCAATCGCCGCGCCCCAATCGGTAGTGGGCGGCGCAGCCGGCAACCAGGCTTCCAGCCGTGCCAGCACGCGCTCGGCACGCGTCAGTAATTGTGCGAGGTCAGCTGCGGTATTCGGCATTGATTTTCACGTAGTCGTAAGAGAAATCACAGGTCCACAGGGTCGCGGCAGCCTCGCCACGGTTGAGTACCACGCGCACGGTGATTTCCGGCTGCTTCATCACGCGCTGGCCATCGGCTTCCTGATAGCTTGCTGCACGACCACCGTTTTCTGCCACCAGCACGTCGTCGAGGTAAAGTTGCAGTGTATTTACGTCCAGGTCATCCACGCCTGCATAACCGATGGCGGCGAGGATGCGGCCGAGGTTAGGGTCAGACGCAAAGAACGCGGTTTTAACCAGCGGCGAATGCGCGATGGCGTAGCCGATGCGGCGACATTCTTCACGATTGCTGCCGCCCTCGACGCGAATGGTCATGAATTTGGTTGCGCCTTCGCCGTCACGAACAATGGCCTGGGCGAGCCAAGTGGATACCTCCGTCACCGCTGTCGCCAGCACCGCGTAATCTGCGCTGGCCGTATCGGTGATTTCGTCGTTACCCGCCTGGCCGGTGGCGATCAGCATGAACGAGTCGTTGGTGGACGTGTCGCCGTCCACGGTGATGCAGTTGAACGAGTTGTCGGCTGCGTGCTTGACCATTTCCTCTAGCATCGCCTGACTCACGGCCGCGTCGGTTGCCACATAGCCGAGCAGGGTTGCCATATTGGGATGGATCATGCCGGAACCTTTGGCGATGCCAGTGATGGTCACCGTCTTGCCGCCGATCTGTACCTGCCTGGAAATTGCCTTGGCCACGATATCAGTGGTCATGATGGCGTGAGCGGCAGCAAACCAGTTATCCGCACGGCTATCGGCCAGGGCGGCAGGCAGTGCCGCAATAATCTTGTCTGTAGGCAATGGCTCCATGATCACACCCGTGGAGAACGGCAACACTTCGCGCTCTGCACAGCCGGCCAGACCGGCCAGCGCTTCGCATACCGCTTGGGCGGCCTGCATACCTGCTTCGCCTGTCCCGGCATTGGCATTGCCGGTATTAATGACCAATACGCGCGGCGCGGCTTTTTGCAGGTGACGCTTGGCGACCGTCACCGGGGCGGCGCAGAAACGATTTTGCGTAAATACGCCAGCTACGCAGCTGCCAGGCGCAAGCTGCATGACAGTCACATCGCGCCGTCCGGGGTTTTTGATGCCGGCGCTGGCAATGCCGATGGTGACGCCCATCACGGGTAAGAGTTGTTCGGACTGGGGGGGTAACAGGTTGACAGGCATGGCGGCTGGAAACAGGTTGCAAAGCAGCCATTTTACCCCGGAAGCGGGTCAGTGTGCGTCAGTCACGTTCTGTCTGTTGCGCCCGGCGACTTGGTAGAGGGTGCCGGTTCCATGGCCAGATTCGCTCTTTTTCAACCGAGTGCGCGAAAGCTGCCAAACCGATCAAGACTGCAACGATGAATCCGGCCTGCGCGAACAATACGCGTGCCGTCATTACACCTAACGGGATATCCAGGAAATTGGGAACATAGAAAAACGCGGCCAGGCAACTGAAAGTAATGCTTATAACAAGGTACATGGTGTGTCGCCTTATAGTCTGATCGCAATAACGCAGCCGTCATCACGAATTCCTTTCAGCAAACTCCATGCCATTCACAGCTTGAGTAACAGAATCAGTTTGTTACGGTAATTCATCCATCCCTATCCCGCTGATTCTGTAAAAACGTTCGACAATTTTTAGCGTCTGACAAATTGGTGCTGTGGTCTATATTCAGACATCACAATTGCGATTACAGGAGCACATCATGTCTCTATCCATGTTGCCGGACGCAATTCAGCTGGAACGGGTGAACATGCTGAAATCCGGAATCGTAACCCTGAAAACCATGGGTAATGATGAATTTGCGGTGCAGGATCTGGCCGGGTTTCGCGAGCCGGATGAGCTCACCGTTCCCGTACTTAATACCCATGTACAGCCTGACATCCAGGCCAAACAACCGGATACCGGCAGCGAGACGCTGGCCTTGGTGGAAGTCAGCAGCGATCTCGGTGATGAGTCGTGCGGGCGGCGCTGGCAGGCATTGGAAGCCTGGGCACGACTGCACGACGCGCAAATGATGGTTTTCGTCCATCCCGAGGATCAGACACGTGCCTTGGAAATCGCGCATGCCTGGCATGTGTCGGCCGATTACATCGTGGCTTTGCCACGGCTGCATTGATCTGCGTTTAATCCCCGGGCGGCGACAAATCTTCAGGCTGGTTCAGGTTGAGGAATGCCGCTGCGTCGGTAAATTCAATCGTGGCGGTTCGATGGCGTGACTGCCAGGCATGCACCGCACGACCACCTTCGGCAAGATACTGGTCGAGGTCGTTTGTCAGATGCCGTGCGCACACCATGATAACCGGATGGGTACGCCCCTCCGCACTGGCAACGGCAATCTCGGCCTGACCCATCAGCAGGGGTGCAACGAGCCGCTGCACCAGATCGGCAGGTAGCTGCGGGGTATCGCAGGGCACGGTGAGTACCCAGTCATGGCACACCGTATTCAAGCCGGCCAATACACCGGCCAGCGGGCCTTGGAAGCCGTCAGCGGCGTCCTTCACC
>JBDSHM010000013.1:0-13575 GCA_039918495.1 Sulfuriferula sp.
AAGCTTGTCCATTTCTTCCAGCGCCCGGCCCGACCCACGTACCACGCAAGTGAGCGGATCTTCGGCGACGATCACCGGCAGGCCAGTTTCTTCCATCAACAGTCGATCCAGATCACGCAACAACGCGCCGCCGCCAGTCAGCACCATGCCTTTTTCAGCAATATCGGCACCCAGCTCGGGCGGCGTTTGCTCCAATGCGGATTTTACCGCGCTGACGATATTGTTCAACGGATCGGTGAGTGCTTCGAGAATTTCGTTGCTGGAAATGGTAAAACTGCGCGGAATGCCTTCTGCCAGATTGCGGCCCTTGACTTCCATTTCACGCACTTCGGAGCCGGGGAAGGCCGAGCCGATCCCCTTTTTGATGTTCTCCGCAGTCGCTTCGCCGATCAGCATGCCGTAATTGCGGCGGATGTAATTGATGATGGCCTCGTCGAATTTATCGCCGCCGACACGCACCGACGAAGCATATACGATGCCACCCAGCGAGATCACGCCGACTTCGGTCGTGCCGCCGCCCACGTCCACCACCAGCGAACCGGTCGCTTCCGCCACTGGCAGCCCGGCGCCAATCGCCGCTGCCATCGGCTCTTCGATCAGATACACCTGACGCGCGCCGGCGCCAATCGCCGATTCGCGAATCGCACGCCGCTCAACCTGGGTAGAACCGCACGGCACGCAGATAATAATGCGCGGGCTGGGGTGAAACATGCGCGTATCGTGAATTTTCTTGATGAAATACTTGAGCATCTGCTCGGTAATGGTGAAATCGGCGATCACGCCGTCTTTCATCGGGCGGATGGCCGTAATATTGCCCGGCGTGCGCCCCAGCATCTGTTTCGCCTCCAACCCCACCGCCTGGATGGTCTTTTTGGCGCTGCCGCCGTCCTGACGTATCGCCACGACCGACGGTTCGTCCAGCACAATTCCCTTGCCGCGCACATAAATCAGCGTATTGGCGGTGCCGAGGTCAATGGCCAGGTCAGTAGAAAAATAACCGCGTAGAAATCCGAACATGTTTTGTGTATCCGCTAAAGTGAAACCGGGGATTAAGGCCAAGGTCTGCGAGCCGGAAATCTTTATACGTCCGGCCGGTCCGAGATTAGCCTTGAATAAACTGTATATGTTACCCTAACAGGCTTGTTTCCTGTGAAGATTTACGCTGTATGTCACTCACCCTTCAAGATGTAAAACGCGTTGCCATGCTCGCCCGCATTGCCGTTACCGATGAGGAAGCGGTGGCCTATCAACAACAGCTCAATGGCATTTTCGGCCTGATTGAAGCCATGCAAGCCGTGGATACGACGGGCGTAATGCCCATGTCGCATGCCCAGGATGTGCATCAACGCCTGCGTGACGACACCGTGACAGAGACCGACCAGCACGAAAAGTTCCAGGCCATCGCGCCGCAAGTCGAAGCCGGGTTATACCTGGTGCCCCGAGTTATCGAATAGTCCCTATCCCATGATCAATGCAAGCCTGAAACAACTCGCCGCCTTGCTGGCCGAAAAAAAAACCTCCAGCCTCGAGCTGACGCAGCATTACCTGGAGCGCATCCAGACCCACAATCCGGCGCTGAATGCCTTTGTTACGCTCAACGCGGATATCACGCTGGCCGAGGCCCGTGCCGCCGATGCCCGCATCGCGGCCGGCAATGCCGCGCCGCTCACCGGCATCCCCATCGCGCACAAGGACATCTTCTGCGCCGACGGCTGGCGCACGACCTGCGGCTCGAAAATGCTGGATAACTTCATCGCTCCCTATGACGCGCATGTCATCAGCCAGTTCAAGGCAGCGGGCATGGTGAATCTGGGCAAGACTAACATGGACGAGTTCGCCATGGGATCTTCCAACGAAACCTCTTATTTCGGCACGGTGAAAAACCCCTGGGATCAGAATGCCGTTCCCGGCGGTTCCAGCGGCGGCTCGGCGGCGGCCGTAGCGGCGCGCCTGGCACCCGCCGCCACCGGCACGGACACCGGCGGGTCGATCCGCCAACCCTGTGCACTGACCGGCATCACCGGCCTGAAACCCACCTATGGCGTGGTCTCGCGCTACGGCATGATTGCCTTTGCCTCCAGCCTGGATCAGGCCGGACCGATGGCCAAATCCGCCGAAGACTGCGCCATGCTGATGAACGTGATGGCAGGCTTCGATGAGCGCGACTCGACCAGCCTGGAACGCCCGACCGAAGACTACACGCGCGATCTGGATCAGCCGCTGGCCGGGCTGAAAATCGGTCTGCCGCGCGAATATTTTGCTGAAGGCTTGAGCGCCGATGTGGGTGCTGCTGTCGAAGCCGCGCTGGCCGAATACCGCAAACTCGGCGCCACCACGGTGGATATTTCGCTCCCAAACACGCAACTGTCGATCCCGGTTTATTACGTGCTGGCACCGGCGGAGGCATCCACCAACCTGTCACGCTTCGACGGCGTGCGTTACGGTTATCGCGCACCGGATTACACCGACCTCACCGACATGTATCAAAAAACTCGTGCACAAGGCTTCGGCAGCGAAGTCAAACGCCGCATCATGATCGGCACTTACGTATTGAGCCACGGCTATTACGACGCCTATTACCTGCAGGCGCAGAAAATCCGCCGTCTGATTGCGCAGGACTTCGATGCCGCGTTTCAGCAATGTGACATCATCATGGGACCCGCTACGCCCAGCACCGCGTTCAACTTCGGTGAAAAAACCGATGACCCGGTGGCGATGTATCTGTCAGACATCTACACCATCGCCGTCAATCTCGCCGGGCTGCCTGGCATGTCGGTGCCGTGCGGCTTCGGCGCCAACGGCCGTCCGGTGGGCCTGCAGATCATCGGCAACTACTTTGCCGAGGCGAAAATGCTCGGCGTTGCCCACCAATACCAGCTTGCCACCGACTGGCATACACGCATGCCGGAGGCTCAATAACATGAACTGGGAAATCGTCATCGGGCTGGAGGTTCACACGCAACTCTCCACAAGTTCAAAAATCTTCTCCGGCGCCAATACCTCTTTTGGCGCGGCACCCAACACCCAGGCATGCGCGGTGGATATTGCGCTGCCCGGTGTGCTGCCGGTGCTGAATAAGGGCGCGGTAGAACGTGCGGTACAACTCGGCTTGGCAATCGGCGGTCATATCAGCCGCCGCTCGGTGTTCGCGCGCAAAAACTACTTCTACCCGGACTTGCCCAAAGGCTACCAGATCAGCCAGATGGAGTTGCCGGTAGTGGAAGGCGGCAGCCTCACGATTCAGGTCGGCGAGACTGAAAAAACCGTTCGCATCACCCGCGCCCACCTCGAGGAAGACGCCGGCAAGTCGCTGCACGAAGACTTTCACGGCATGACCGGCATCGACCTGAATCGCGCCGGCACGCCATTGCTGGAGATCGTCTCCGAACCGGATATGCGCGGCGCGGCCGAAGCGGTCGCCTACGCCAAAACCTTGCATAGCCTGGTGGTCTGGCTGGGGATCTGCGACGGCAATATGCAGGAAGGCAGCTTCCGTTGCGATGCCAACGTGTCGGTGCGGCGCACCGGCGACACCGAACTCGGCAAGCGCTGCGAAATCAAGAACCTCAACTCGTTCCGTTTTCTGGAACACGCCATCGAATACGAGGCGCAACGCCAGATCGAGATTATCGAGGATGGCGGCGTCGTGCGCCAGGAAACCCGCCTGTATGACCCGGATCGCAACGAAACCCGCACCATGCGCAGCAAGGAAGACGCGCACGACTATCGTTATTTCCCTGACCCGGACTTGTTGCCGCTGGTGATTTCCGAAGAATGGATAGAACGCACCCGTGCTGCCATGCCGGAATTACCGGAGGCAATGCGCATCCGTTTCATGGCGCAATACGGACTGCCTGCGTACGATGCCGGCTTGCTCACTGCCGGCAAGGCGCTGGCTGCTTATTTTGAAGCCCTGGTTGCGGCTGTGGGCGGCGAAGCCAAAACCTGCGCCAATTGGGTGATGGGCGACCTTTCTGCCGCCCTCAATCGCAACGAACTCGACATCGCCGACAGCCCGGTATCCCATGCCCAGCTTGCCGCTTTGATACAACGCATTACCGACGGCACGCTGTCCGGCAAGCTGGCCAAGGAAGTATTCGAAGCCTTGTGGCAGGGCGAGGGCGACGTGGATGCGATTATCGAGGCGCGCGGTTTGAAACAAGTGTCTGACAGCGGTGCAATTGAAAGCGTCGTCGATGAAATTCTCGCCGCCAATCCCAATCAAGTCACCGAATACCGCAGCGGCAAAGACAAAATGTTCGGATTTTTTGTCGGCCAGGCGATGAAAGCCATGAAAGGCAAGGCCAATCCGCAGCAGTTGAATGACATCCTCAAACGCAAGCTGGGTTAATGCCGCCCGGTAGCAATGGGGTAACTTCTGCCGAAAAACCATACAGTGAGAACGCCATGATCGCTCCATTCAATATTGTCGTACTGGCCGCCGGGCGCGGCACCCGCATGGTATCCACGCTGCCAAAAGTGCTTCACTCGGTGGCCGGCAAACCGCTGCTGGCGCATGTGCTGGACACGGCGCGTCGCCTCGACCCGGTACAGATTTGCGTGGTATACGGCTATGGTGGCGAGACGGTGCCGCAGGCCATCGCCGACCCCAACATCGCCTGGGCACTACAGGCCGAGCAGCACGGCACCGGCCACGCAGTCATGCAGGCATTGCCACATCTGGGCGGCTCTGGCGTCACGCTGATTCTGTATGGCGACGTGCCGCTCACCACCCTGGAAACCATGCGCGAGCTGTCGGCACTTGCCGCGCAGGACAGTCTGGCGCTGCTCACCATTGAGCTGCCCGACCCGAGCGGTTACGGGCGCATCGTGCGCGATAGCAGCGGTGCGGTCACACGCATTGTCGAACACAAGGATGCCGATGCTGATGTGCGCGCCATCCATGAAGTCAACACCGGCCTCATGGCGCTGCCCACGCAGCTGCTCGCGGGCTGGCTGGCACGACTGACCAACAACAATGCCCAGGGCGAGTATTACCTCACTGACATCATCGGCATGGCAGTCGCCGACGGCATACCGGTACGCACCTGCAGTCCGCGCCATGAATGGGAAATCCTCGGCGTAAACAGCAAAGTACAACTGGCGCAATTGGAGCGCCTGCATCAGGCCAATGTGGCACATACCTTGCTGGAAGAAGGTGTGACGTTGTTCGATCCGGCACGTCTGGATGTGCGCGGCACGCTCCGGTGCGGACACGATGTAAGTATCGATGTGAACTGTGTATTTGAAGGCAAGGTTGAGCTGGAAGACGGCGTGAGTGTAGGCGCCAACTGTGTTTTGCGCGATGTGAAGGTTGGCAAGGGCACGCAGATTGCGCCATTTTCGCATATCGTCGAAGCCACATTGGGCAGCCAAAATCACATCGGCCCATATGCGCGGATTCGACCCGGCACGGTGCTGGCAAGTGATGTGCATGTCGGCAACTTTGTCGAAATCAAGAACAGCCAGGTGGACATCGGCTCCAAGATCAACCACCTGTCTTATGTCGGCGACAGCACGGTGGGTAAAAAAGTGAACATCGGTGCAGGCACCATTACCTGTAACTACGATGGCGCCAATAAACATCGTACCGTGATCGAGGACGATGTATTCATCGGCTCGGATACGCAACTGGTCGCGCCGGTAACCGTGGCCCGTGGGGCAACCATCGGTGCCGGCTCGACGATTACAAAAGATACTCCGGCAGGCGAGTTGACGCTGTCGCGCAGCAAACAATTGAATATTCCCGGCTGGCAGCGGCCGGTTAAAAAACCGAAAGCATAAGCAAGAGGAAACCGTTATGTGTGGAATCGTCGGCGCTGTAGCGCAACGCAATGTAGTCCCTATCCTGCTCGAAGGCCTGCGCCGTCTGGAATATCGCGGCTATGATTCTGCCGGTCTGGTCACCGTGGCCGGCGGCTTGAACCGGGTACGCAGCATCGGGCGCGTCGCTTCGTTGGCCGAGGCTGCATTGGCGCAAAAAACGCACGGCCACCTCGGCATCGCCCATACGCGCTGGGCCACCCACGGCGCGCCCACCGAGCTCAATGCTCATCCGCATATCAGCCGCGACGATCTGGCCGTGGTACACAACGGCATCATCGAGAACCATGAAGAATTGCGCCACCGCCTGCGCGAATTGGGCTATGTGTTCACCTCGGAAACCGACACCGAAGTCATCGTCCACCTCATCCACCATTACTATCGCATCGAAAAAGATCTGCTCATTGCAGTGCGTCGCGCCGTTGCTGAATTGCATGGCGCTTATGCCATCGGCGTGGTGGCGCATGACTCACCACACCAGCTGGTATGCGCGCGTCGCGGCAGTCCGCTGCTGATCGGTTTGGGCATTGAGGAAAACTTCATCGCCTCGGATATCTCCGCGCTGTTGCCGGTTACGCAAAAAGTTGTTTATCTGGAAGAAGGCGACGTCGCAGACATCGGCCTGCTGCATGTGCGCATTTACGACGCCGACGGCAACCCCGTGGAACGTACTTCGCAGATTTCCGAACAATCCTCGGAAATGGCCGAGCTCGGCAATTACCGCCATTTCATGCAAAAGGAAATCCACGAACAGCCGCGCGCGCTGGCCGACACATTGCACGATGCAGTCGTGGGCGAAAGCCTGATGCCGGAGACGTTCGGCTTTGAAGCCGCCGAGATATTCAACCGCATCAATGCCGTCACCATCCTCGCCTGCGGCACCAGTTATCATGCCGGCAAGGTTGCCAGCTACTGGATCGAAGCGCTGGCCGGCATTCCGTGTCGCGCTGAAATCGCCAGCGAATACCGCTATCGGGACAGCGTCGCCAATCCCGACGCGCTGGTCATCACCCTGTCGCAATCGGGCGAGACTGCCGATACGCTGGCTGCCCTCAATCACGCCAAAGCATTGGGGCATCAACACACTCTGTCGATTTGCAACGTGCCGGAGTCGGCGCTGGTGCGCCAGTCAAAATTGCGTTTTCTGACCCGTGCCGGACCCGAAATCGGCGTTGCTTCGACCAAAGCTTTCACCACCCAGCTGGCTGCGCTGTTCCTGCTCACCCTCCAACTCGCCAAACAACGCGGCAGACTGACGCCAGCAGATGAGGCGATGCACATTCAGGCGTTGCGCGAATTACCTGGGAAAGTCCAGCAAGTACTGACACTGGAACCCGAAGTGGAGCGCTGGGCAGAGCGCTTTGCCGACAAACAGCACGCGCTGTTCCTCGGACGCGGCATGCACTACCCCATCGCTATGGAAGGCGCATTGAAACTCAAGGAAATTTCCTACATTCACGCTGAAGCCTATCCGGCCGGCGAGCTCAAACACGGGCCGCTGGCACTGGTGGACAAGGACATGCCAGTGGTCGCGATCGCGCCCAACGATACCTTGCTGGAAAAACTCAAATCCAACCTGCAAGAGGTTCGTGCACGTGGTGGCGAATTGTATGTATTCGCCGACGCCGATACGCATATCACCTCCAGCGAAGGCATTCATGTGATCCAGCTGGCCAACCATGCCGGGCCGCTATCGCCCATTTTGCATACCATTCCCCTGCAAATGCTGTCCTATCATGCTGCCCTGCAAAAAGGTACTGACGTGGATAAGCCACGCAATCTGGCGAAGTCCGTTACGGTGGAGTAATTGATTACGCTGGTGTGACAAACAGCCAGACAATCATGATCAAAGCAGACTGCGCACAATCTGGCTGCCAAAAAACCTTCTCAACACACGCGTCGTCGGCTTGTATTATCATTGCATGTGTGAACAGACCATAAAGCTTTCAATTACCGTGCATTCGCGATAACGCGTCGTAATCTACAGAGGACAAAAATGCGATCTCTTTTGCGCATATTCCGATTCATTCATGCACTGATGGCCATGTTATTTGCCTGCGCGGCGCTGATGCTCATTGCAATTTCCACCCGCATAGGCTGGCTGGCCTTCAGTAGCGGACTGGATAGAGCCGCCGCCCAATCGATTATCGAAGCGGTGGGATTATTGGCTGCTGCCGTCGTCGCGCTGCAGATTGCCGAGACCATTTTTGAAGAAGAAGTCATCCGCGATGCCGACATCAGCGCGCCAACCAGAGTACGGCGATTCCTGTCTCGATTCTTTGTGGTTGTCATCGTCGCACTGGCTATTGAAGGTCTGGTTGCCACATTCAAGGCGCTGCACGAAAACCCCGCCCAACTCGTTTATGCGGCAAGTATCCTGGTGGCGGTCGGCGTACTTCTCGCCGCTTGGGGCCTATTCATTTACCTCAATCGCGCAGCCGAGGAATTGGAGCCGGAGGCTATGGCCGACGCAAAACGGGAAGATCAGAAGCTGAAATAGACGCGCCCCAAATGCGCTCTACTCTTTCAATCTCCGACTTGCATTCAATAAACGTTGTGTCTCTTCTCCATGCCCTGGAGGAGAGCGCATACAAATAAATTCATTCTTACCAAAACATGATAAAGGGAGCGTTGTGAAAGCTATACATGGATTACTTATTATTATTGCGACCGGCATTGTCGCAATGTCAGCACATGCCGAGGACGTGGTGCTGGTGTCATCGTTCATCCCGTATCAGAAGGCGGATACCGCGAATGAGGTCGTTATCAAGGAATGCCACTGGAATACCACCATGCCGCCCTATCTGGCCAAGGAATCGGAGGGGCGCATAAAAGTCGCAGAGCAAGGTTTTGATTTTGATACCGCCACCGGCAAGAAACTGATACTCGTCGCAACAAATCTGCATACGCTAGGGGGAGGAGGTTGGACAGGGCCAAAATGGCTGGTTCTGGAAGGCAGGCTAATGGAAGGTGACAAACTGCTGGGTAACTTCGAAGTCCGGCGCCAGACGATACGCGGTTCATTCCGAGCTTGCTCGACATTGGAGTCACTCAGTGAAGACATCTCGGATGATATTCTGAAATGGCTTAGCAAGCCCGACATGAATGCCAAACTGGGGGACGCAGGCTAGCGAATAGCCCGTTGCAAATCCATCGCTGAATCAGGCACCTATGCCTTTGCTTGGTGTCTGATCAGGATAGCTGACACGCCACAAGCTACATCACCCGTATGTTTTTAAGGATTTTGCGATCATGAACAAACCATTTGGCATCAAGCTCGCTTTTCTTTGCATCCTATTCTGCTACGCTGCCACAGCGGGTGCGGAAGAATCATCGCCCGTGGTCGTAAAGGTAGAGAGAGCCATAGAACGAGGAGCCAAAGCGACTGTCAAGGGCGTCAAAATAGGCGTGGCTGCAGGCGAACGTGGCGTTGGGCGCGGCATGGAGGCGACATCGAAAGGCATCAAGCGCGGCGCACAAACCGTGGAAAGAAAAGTCGATGCATCATCCACATCTTCCTCGGCAACTAAGCATTGAATTCGTCCGATTTTCAATTGACCAACGCTGTAAATACAAATAATTCGGGAGCGCATTTCCATGGATGATGCCACCCGGCGCGAATTCCTGCGTAGGGTCAAAGCGCACCAGGAACGCGGTGACCCCAGTGGATGGTGCGATCAGGTGTACCGCGATGTGGATGGCGATTTTACGGCTGTGTTCTGGGCCGATCTGGTTCCCAATCCCTATCTGGTTTCCTGGCTTGAGGAGCATCCGATAACCGCCGGCAGAGAATTGCGCGCGGTCACCATCGGTTGCGGTGTCGGCGATGATGCTGAAGCCTTGTCGGCCCATGGCTACCAGGTTACTGCTTTCGATATTTCTCCGGCCGCCATCGAGCTTTGCCGCAAACGCTATCCGGACAGCCGCGTCGAGTATGTTGTCGCCGATCTGTTCGACTACCCTCAGGATTGGGTACGCAAATTCGATCTGGTATTCGAATGCAATACGATTCAGGTTTTTCCCGGCGACTACCGGCTACAGGCCTTGAATGCAATCGCCGACCTGGTCGCACCCGGCGGCGTTGCTCTGGTCTCTTGCCGCAGCCGCAATAGCGGAGAAAAGGAGGACTCATTTCCATTACCCCTCGACCGGCCGGAGATTGACGGATTCGTTCGCGCTGGACTACGCGAAGATGCTTTCGTCGCCTACGATGATGATCAGGAACCACCGGTACCGCATTTTTTTGCGTGCTATAGCCGCCCTTCGACCGAGACCTGAAAATTAGTTTTTTTGATTCGTTCTTCCCTACATTGCAGCCGCACGCAGTTTTCCATACGGCATGACACGCAATTCAAGCCACATCTCTTGATCTAAATCAAAGCATATTGTTCGCATCGGCCGTACCATGGCACGGCGTACTTACATAAGGGGGAGCCATGATGTTGTACCGTTTGCTGATTTCAGTTTTTCTCGCCGGAATAGGGGTATCCCAAGCGTATGCCATACCGAACGGTGCAATGCTCTATGCGCGCAACTGCGCTGCCTGCCACGGATCAACCGGAACCGGCGGGATCGGAATTCCGCTTGCGCTGCCTTCTTTTCAAGCCAGTATCAGCGACGACTATCTGCGCCAGACCATTCGTATAGGGCGGCCCGGCAGGGTCATGCCGTCATTCAGCAATTTGAAACCGGATGAAATCGACGCCATCGTCGGCTACGTACGCACCTGGAACAAAGGGCCGGCCGTCACTTATTCAACCCAGCCGGTGAAAGGCAATGCGGTACATGGCAAGCAGTTGTTCGCACAATATTGTGCGGCCTGTCACGGCACCAGTGGCGAGGGCGGCCAAGGTACCGGCGTCACCTTTTCACGTCCGCGTAATCTGCCGATCATGGCGCCTGCACTGCATAATCCGGGGTTTCTTGCCTCGGCCACCGATGCCATGATCAAGGCCACGCTAATCAAGGGCCGGGAAGGCACGCCGATGAGTTCTTTCATCAAACGCGGGCTGAAAGAGGACGACATCAACGATATCGTCAGCTACGTGCGCAGCTTTGAAAAACTGCCGCTGCCGGAAAGCGCAAAGCTGTTGCAGGTGGAAAACGCAGTCATTGTGCGCGACTCGCCCTACGACCTGAAAACCACGGTGGAAAACGTAAAACAGGCGGTCAGCAACAACAACTTTTTCTATGGCCGGGTGCAGACACTGGACTATGGGTTGACCACATCGGACAAGGAAAACCCCAAGCAGGTTATCGTCTATTTCTGCAACATCAGCCTGCTCAATCAGGCGCTGGGCATTGATCCGCGCGTGGGCATGTTCCTGCCATGCCGCATTACCATCGTTGAGCATAATGGCAAAGTACAGGTGATGTCGGTGAATCCGGAAGTGCTCAGCAAACTCTTCAACAATTCCGAACTGAATCTCCTGTGTGAGCAGATGAAGAAAAACTACACCACCATCATGGAGGAGGCGACGCTATGAACAAGCTGATGCAGTGGATGAGCCTCCTCAGCCTGGCGCTATGCTTGAGCTCGCCGGCCATGGCTGAAGGCTTGTTGATGGCGCGTACGGATAATCAGTTTCCGGAAGCGATGACCTTGTTGCAAAGTGCCATTTCATCGCACGGCTACAAGATCACACGTCTGCAGCAGGTCAATGAAAATCTGGCAAAGCGCCATTTCAAAAGCGACATGTATCGCGTGGTGTATTTCGGCAAATATGACGAAATCAAACAGGCGTCAGCCAAGCACCCTGAGCTCATACCATTCCTGCCCCTCAGTATCACCATTTTCGCGGAAGGCGATCAGGCCATACTGGTGGCGAGCCATCCGCGAATGCTGGAAACCTTGTTCCCGGACCCCGCTATGAAACCCATGTTTGAGCGCTGGGAAAAAGATGTCACGGCGATCATGGATGAGGTGCGTCAATCGAAATAGCAACCCGTCTGCTGATTTCTCCGGATCAGTGAACGAGAGGACTATTCCGCTGTATTCAACGGCAGCCACAAGGTAAAGCACGCCCCGCCCTGCGGTGGGTTGCTTGCCTGCACGTGGCCCTGGTGGAGCTCGGCCACACGTTTGACGATGGCCAGGCCCAGGCCCGCATGTCCATGGCCTTCGCGTTGCTGGCTACCCTGAAAAAATCGCTCGAACACCTTGGCGACATCGGCAGTTGCAATCCCTGCGCCGGTATCGGTCACAATCAGCTCAATGCCATCGTTGCGCGGCTGCGCAACGAGACGAATGGTGCCGCCCACCGGTGTATGACGCAACGCATTTTCAACCAAATTGGCAATGGCGCGTTCGATCAACGCCGCATCGACTGCTGCCAGCGACAGGGCTTCCGGATAACTGCATTCAATCCGCACACCGCGTGTTTCCGCAGCAGGCGTGAAGCGCTGGGCAATATCGTCAATCAATTCTCCAAGATGGGTCGGCGCTTTTTCAAGACGCACCGCATCGCTATCCAGCCGGGCAAAATCGAATAGCGAGGCTGACAGCCGATCCAGATGTTGCGCATTTTTCAACGCAACCCGCAGAAAGCGTTCACGCTCCGCTTCACTCAGGCGCTCACCGCGCAAAATAACCGTTTCCAGATGGCCGGTCAGCGAGGTAAGTGGTGTACGCAGATCATGCGAAATACTGGCCACCCAGTCGCGCCGGGTGGCATCCATGCGCCGTACCCGCAGCACCTGTTCATGCAAGCGTTGTACCATGTCACGAAATGCGCGGGACAAATGACCGATCTCATCGCGCCTGTCCTGATGCGGGAAGCTGGCAGGGTCGGGAATGTCGGCAACTTCTGCCGTACGCACCTGGTCGGCGGCACGCGCCAAACGACGCAAAGGACGAGTAATTTGCGCCATCACCACCCATACGAACAGGACGATCAGCAGGCTGGCGCTGAATGCCACCAGCAATGCGGTGCGATTGGCGTAACTGGAAGCCAGCAATTGGCCGGGATTGGTTTCCGGTGGTCGCATCAGCATATAGAGATAACCGGATTGCGCGTTGCCGTCATAGATCGGCGCGGCGGCAAACAGGCATTTCATACCAGGGAAATCGGGATCGCTGCCATATTCGATTTTACCGTCAGGATGGTCGAGCAATTGCCGGATGGGAGCCAAGCTCACATGGCTGCTGCCACCGATCGAACGCTGCTTGGAATAACCGACGCGCACGCGGCCCTGATCGTCGATCAGATACAGTGCGCTGGAGGGCTCCAGCAACAACATCTGTTCGAACTGGGTTTCAATTCTGTCACGCTGGATGTGCCCCAGCTTGCCCAACTCCGGGTACATCATCGCGACGTTATGCGTAAACAGCAAACCCTGCTGCTGCCGCAGTTCGTCGTTGTAGGCGCTGTGGGCAAAATGCACGGCCACTGTAAAAATCGCTGCAATCAGTATGCAAAATCCGATGACCAGTGCGGTGATGCGCGCACGCAGGCTGTTTGCCGATAAGCGCATCAGCAGTCAGCGAAGCGGTAACCGACACCGCGCACGGTCAGCACATACTGCGGATTGGCAGGATCGGTTTCAACTTTGGCCCGCAAACGGTTGATATGGGTATTCACATTGTGCTCATAGGATTCAAGCGTGGTGCCCCAAACGGCATCCAGCAGTTGCGCGCGAGAATAAACCCGGCCCGGATTGTGTGCCATAAACAACAGCAGATCGAACTCCTTGGCCGTCAACGGGATAAGTCGGTCGGACAAGCGCACTTCGTGGCGCATCGTATCGATCTCC
>JBDSHM010000014.1:0-4496 GCA_039918495.1 Sulfuriferula sp.
GTCGAGCTCGGGCGTTCCTGCGTGCATGCCGACTGGCGATCCGGCGGCGTGATCATGGCGTTGTGGACTGCGCTCGGCCACTACATGCAGACCTACCGGCTCAAAACCATGATTGGCTGCGCGTCGGTTCAAATGGACGATGGTGGCCAGACTGCTGACAGGCTGTGGCAGCGTTTGCGGCATACGCATCTGGTCGAACAGAAATGGCAGGTACGGCCTTATCACGGATTGGTGATGTCTACCGACCTCACGTCCACTGAATCGCTGTCCGCCACGACCCCATATGCCAACGCGCCGGCGCTGATCAAGGGCTATCTGCGATGCGGTGCAAGGCTGCTTGGGCCGCCCGCCGTGGATCTGGCATTCAATACCGCCGACTTGCCCTTGATGTTGCGGGTCAATGACTTGGCGCCGCGCTATCGCACCCATTTTCTGGGTTATTAAGGGTGCAGGCTAGGGTGCGTGGGCGGGCCTTTTTCAGCCTTGTCGCCGCGCAGTTTTTCAGCTCGCTGGCGGACAGTGCCTTGCTGATTGCGGCCATCGGCTTACTGATGGAACAGCACGCTGCTGGCTGGATGGTGCCCGCGCTGCGTGTATTCTTTTATTTTCCGTATCTCCTGCTGGCGGCGTTTGCCGGTGCCGTGGCCGATTATTTTCCCAAGGGTCGGGTGATGTTCGGCACCAATCTGGTCAAACTTGGCGGCTGCGCATTGCTGCTGGCGCAGGTGCATCCGTTGTTCGCCTACGGCGTGGTGGGATTTGGCGCGGCCGCGTATTCGCCTGCCAAATACGGTATTTTGCCGGAGCTGTTTGCGCCCGCCGCGTTGGTGGGTGCCAATGCCTGGATCGAAGTGTCAACCGTGGTATCAATTCTGCTGGGCGTCGGTCTCGGCAGCTTTCTGATTTCTCCTGGCAGTGCCGTGCCGCATCTGCTGGCTGCGCCCGCTGCCAATGCCACGTTGCTGATCAGTGTGCTCTATGGCATCGCCGCCGTGTTCGCTGCGGCGATTCCCTCTTCCACCGCGCGCGCCGTGGTGCCGATTGCACACCCCTGGCGATTACTGCGCGAATTTCGCCGTGCGCTGTGCGTGCTGTGGCGCGACCCGCAAGGCCAGATTTCATTGGCCGTCACCAGTCTTTTCTGGGGTGCATCCGCGACCTTGCAGTTCCTCATTCTGAGCTGGGCTGCGCAGGCGCTGGGTTTGCCGCTGGCAGAGGCCGCGCTGCTGCAAATTGCCGTCGCGCTGGGCATGGTGCTGGGCGCGATGGCGGCGGCGCGCTGGATTTCCCTGCATCGAACCTTGAGCCTCTTGCCGACCGGTGTCGCCATCGGTGTAGCTGTGTTGCTGATGACCCTGGTGACGCAGGTCTGGGTGGCCGCCGCGTTGCTGCTGGTCATCGGCGTGCTGGCAGGGCTGTTCATCGTGCCGATGAACGCGCTGCTGCAACACCGGGGGCAAGCGTTGATGCATGCCGGGCAAACCATTGCTGTGCAGAATTTCAATGAAAATATGGCGTCGCTGGCGATGCTAGCGGTGTATGGCGTGCTGCTCTATCTGCATGCACCGATCAGTGCGATCGTCATTGGCTTTGGGGTGTTCGTGACGCTCGCCATGCTGCTGATCGTTGCGCGCCATGGCGTCATTCGGTATCGCTTGTCCGCTGTCTCAGCGTGTGGCTCGGGTCGTTAACGCATAGACGTCCCACGATGCGGGCGACGTGATCAAGGACTGGGAATGTAGTCGCAAATTGTATCGTTCCTCGCTCTGCAGATCAGGATGAACGAATGCGCCGATCACTATCCGTACTCTGCCGACGATTCGAATCAGGGGCTTGCCGGCGTTCAATCCCTTGTTGCAAACCCATTGTTTTCGTCCTTCTGCGCTCATTCATTCTGCGGTGGTCGGGTAATTTCCGATGGTCGGCCTGGAGCAGGTGGTTGATGCGGATAAAACGAGCTTTCGCATCCAGGGTGCGAGTAATGAACGAAGCCAGATCACGCTCGCGGTAGTAGTAATCCCCTTGTAATAATATGTACGGAATGACAGGGCTGCTCTGACGGTCATGGACCAGCCAGTTCAGGGCGGATTTATGGCGCATGTAGGGTTGCAGCAAGGTCGCGGCTTCCTGTGTGATCAGGAGATGATGGTCGGATGTGCCATCCATGATGAAATTTTCCTGGTATTGATGAATTGGTTTGTTTTTAAGACGCATGAAGACATTGTCAAAATAAATCCACCGCCAGTTTAACGTCTATAGCGGATCGAGGATGCCATAATTTGAGTACCGCGTTAGCCGGGTATCAAATTGCCTGATCCCATGATTTATCCCCGTTCACTTCCCTTGTTTTCCCTTTCAGCGGCACTGTAAATTTTGTGTCAATAATTCTTATCGGTATTGTCATTTTGACTCTCTAAGATTGCTTTTGCGCACTTCGACGCGCGCTAATACTTTGCGAAGCAAAGAAAGTCTGTTCCGCCCTATGAGGACGGGCTCAGGCTCGGTAATCACAAAATTCAACCGCTGAATAACCATGGGGAGTTTCTGATGAAAATGAATGACATGCCGAAATTATCGGTATTGGCGCTGAGTCTTGCCATGATCTGGCAATTTGGCACGGCGCATGCCATGAATGAAAATGGTGATAATGAGCATTCCAGTGATCGTGTTAAAACAACGACGCCGATTGAGCATGTGATCGTGATTATTGGCGAAAATCACACTTTCGATAACTTGTATGGCGCTTACAAGCCACGCCATGGGCAAACCGTGGCTAACTTGCTGTCCAAGGGCATCATCAATGCGGATGGCACGCCCGGACCACACTTCTCGATGGCGGCGCAGCAGCAGGCGTCGAATCTTAACAGTTACCGCATCGACCCGCTGTTGACCGGACCTTACGCGCATTTATTGCAACCGGCGACGACGTATGCGACGGGACAACCTCCCGGTGTTCCCGATGCGCGTTTCCCGGCCAATCTGCCGAACGGGCCGTTCCAGATTACCAAGTATGTCCCCTATGATGCACATACCGGCGATCCGATGCATCGTTTCTTCCAGATGTGGCAACAATCCAACAAAGGCCAAAACGACCTGTTTGTATGGGTCGACCAGACGGTTGGCATCGGACCGCAGAATGGCGCACCGGCACCCACCCCCGGCAATACCTTCCAGGGTGGAGAGGCGATGGGCTTTTATAACATGAGTAGCGGTGACGCTCCGATATTCAAGGCCATGGCGGATCATTACGCCATCAGCGATAACTATCACCAGTCCATCATGGGCGGAACCGGTGCGAACTTCATTGCCATCGCGACCGGCGATGTGGCATTTCACAATCTGAATGGTGCACCGGATATGCCGCCAGCCAATCAGATCGAGAATCCCGACCCGCAGCCCGGCACCAACAATTTCTACAAACAGGACGGCTATCGCGGGGGTTCGTACGTGGATTGTTCGGATATCACCCAACCCGGCGTTGCACCCATCATGGACTACATCAATTCGTTACCGGGCAACACCTTTAATAATGGCAATTGCGCGCCGCATACGTACTATTTGCTGAACAACTACGGGCTGGGTTATACCGCTTCGGGTGCCGTCAAGCCTTTGGGTGCGGACAAATTCACGTTGCCGCCGCAGACCATTCCAACCATCGCCGAAGCCTTGTCGGCCAAGGGCGTTTCCTGGAAATGGTATAGCGGAGGCCGCAATGACGGCATTACACCCAGCAATGAGTATTGCACCATTTGCGATCCGCTCACCGGTTTCAAGGGTGTCATGACGACATCGCTGAAAAACAATCTGCAAGACGTCACGCAGTTCTACAAGGATGTCACTCAAGACAAGACCTTGCCGGCAGTTTCATTTATCCGGCCGTTCGAAAGCAAGGCGGGTCATCCAGCCAATGCGACCATGCCGGATTTCGAGAATTTCGTGGCTGATGTGATCAAACGCGTCCAGAGCGATAAAAAGGCGTGGGGAAAAACGGCGATTATCATTACCACGGATGAAGGTGGCGGTTACTATGATTCCGGCTATATCCAGCCTGTCGACTTTTTCGGTGATGGTACGCGGATACCGCTGGTAGTGGTTTCTCCGCTGGCAAAAAAAGGTCATGTCGATCACGTTTACAACGATCATGCCTCCATCCTGAAATTCATCGAGAAGAACTGGGGTCTCAATCCGTTATCGAAGCGTAGCCGCGATAATCTGCCCGATCCCATCGCCAGCAAAAGCAATCCTTATGTGCCTCTCAATCGTCCGGCAATTGGCGATCTGATGAGCATGTTTGATTTCGATCACGTGCGTGCGGAGCAGCATGACCGTGATGGCGAGCGTCATGGTGCCGGTCACGACGATTAATCGGATAGCGGATAGTTTGATATAGCAATCCAAGTAACGAGCGAGCGTGGTATTGATGGCCGAGGGCAACCTTGGCCATTTTTTTTATTCTATTTCGAAGTCGCCGATACCTTGCTTGTTGCGGGTGGTGT
>JBDSHM010000015.1:0-2180 GCA_039918495.1 Sulfuriferula sp.
GCGCCACATCGCCAAACCAGTAGCGGTCCAGCATGACATCGCCCACCACCAGAATGCGCTTGGCAGTCAAAAGGGAAGTCAGTTTCATTGGCGCCCTATGGCAAAATACTCAAAGCCTGCCGCACGCATGCTCGCCGGCTCATACAGATTGCGCCCATCAAAAATCAACGGCGTTTTCAGGGCAGCCTTCACCGCGTTGAAATCTGGGCTGCGGAAGACTTTCCATTCGGTGACGATCGCCAGCGCATCTGCACCCTGCAAGGCATCCATGGGATTGTCTACCAGTTGCAATTGCGGATGATCGCCATAAATACGCTGCGTTTCATGTGCAGCCGCCGGGTCGTGCGCCACCACTTTTGCGCCACGCTCCCACAAACCTTCCATCAGCACCCGGCTCGGCGCCTCGCGCATGTCATCGGTATTGGGCTTGAATGCCAATCCCCAAACAGCAAATGTCTTGCCTTTCAAATCATTGCCGAAACGAGCGATGATTTTGTCCAGCAGCACATGTTTTTGCGCCTCATTGGCTTCTTCTACTGCGTCGATAACGTGCATTGGCGCGCCATATTCACTAGCTGTACGACGCAACGCCTGTACATCTTTCGGGAAACACGAGCCGCCATAACCGCAACCCGGATACAGGAAGTGATAGCCGATACGTGGGTCGGAACCCATGCCGTGACGGACATTTTCAATATCCGCACCTAATTTTTCTGCCAGATTGGCAAGTTCGTTCATGAACGAAATGCGCGTTGCCAGCATCGCATTGGCGGCGTATTTGGTCAGCTCTGCCGAGCGGATATCCATGCTGATGAGGCGTTCGCGGTTACGCTGAAATGGGCCATACAGATTGCGCATCATTTGCGTGGCATCATCGTTATCGGTACCGATAACGATGCGATCCGGACGCATGAAGTCTTCCACCGCTGCACCTTCCTTGAGGAATTCCGGATTGGAAGCGACACTGAATTTCAATTTTGATCCGCGCCCATCAAGTTCTTCCTGCAATGCGGCCCGTACTTTATCGGCTGTGCCTACTGGCACAGTGGATTTATCCACCACCAGCTTGTATTCGGTCATGTGTTTGCCAATGTTACGCGCAGCTGACACCACATATTGCAGATCGGCAGAACCATCCTCGTCCGGCGGGGTGCCCACGGCGATAAACTGAATAGCACCATGATGCACGGCGGCCTCGACATCGGTGGTAAAACGCAAACGGCCGGCAGCCACGTTACGTTTCACCATATCCTCCAGACCGGGTTCGTAAATGGGGATGCCGCCGTCCTGCAGGATGGCGATTTTCTTGGCGTCTACGTCCAGGCATAACACATCGTTGCCGACTTCAGCCAGACAGGTCCCACTTACCAGGCCGACATAGCCTGTTCCAATTACCGTGACTTTCATGGTTTCTCCTCTTTTGATATTTCAGTATGGATGTCTTGTAAAGCCTTGAGTGGGTCTGCCGCATGGGTGATCGGTCGGCCGATTACCAGATAATCCGAACCTGCAGCGAGTGCGGCAGCGGGCGTCATGACTCGCTGTTGATCACCCAGTGCAGCCGAGGCAGGACGTATGCCGGGCGTGACCAGACAAAACGGTTGCGGGATGGCGTGTTTAAGCTGGCTTGCTTCCTGCGCAGAACAAACAACGCCGTCTAACCCGGCTGCATGCGTCAAGGATGCCAAGCGCAATACGGCATCTTTTGGATTGCCGACAAGACCAATCTCCTGCATATCCTGTTCGCTCATGCTGGTGAGGAGCGTCACAGCAATCAGCAGCGGGCGTTGGGTCGACTCGCCCAATGCCTCACGCGCGGCACGCATCATCGTACTGCCGCCCAACGCATGCACATTCATCATCCACACGCCCAGATTTGTCGCCGCCTTGCAGGCGAGCGCCACAGTGGTGGGAATATCGTGGAACTTGAGATCCAAAAATACGGCGAATCCTCTGCGCGTAAGCAATTCCACAAAACCGGGTCCAGCCGCGGTGAATAATTGCTTGCCGACTTTCAGGCGACACAACAATGGATCAAGTCGGTCAACCAATGCCAATGCACCATCGGCATCCGGATAATCCAGCGCAACAATAATTTTTGGATCGTTCATTCTTCCCTTTTCTGTGGCGGGAAACTATCCCAACTGCCACATGCCGGACAATGCCAGAAAAAACTGCGG
>JBDSHM010000016.1:0-2576 GCA_039918495.1 Sulfuriferula sp.
CATCGAGACCTGGACCGTGCGGCGCGAACGGCGCGTGGGGCAAGCCGCCACGCTGCGCCGTGACGAGATGGTGATGGAAGAGAAACGCCGCAACGTGGACCGCGCCCCGGTGATCATCGAAACCCCGCCGCCCACCATCATCAAGTCGGAACGCGTGCAGGTGGAAAAACAGGCGCCGCTGTTTGCTGAAATGCCGGATTCCCCATTGCCGCCGCTGCATTTGCTGGATGCCGCGACGGCCCATGTGGAAAGCCTGTCGGCGGAAACCCTGGAATTCACCTCGCGCCTGATCGAGCGCAAGCTGGCCGAGTTCAACGTGCAGGCGCGCGTGGTTGCCGCCCTGCCCGGCCCGGTCATCACCCGCTACGAGATCGAGCCAGCCTCCGGCGTCAAGGGCAGCCAGATCGTCAACCTCGCCAAGGATCTGGCGCGTGCGCTGTCGGTGGTGAGCATCCGCGTGGTGGAAACCATCCCCGGCAAGACCACCATGGCGCTGGAAATCCCCAATCCCAAACGCGAAATCGTGCGCCTGTCGGAAATTCTTTCCGCCAAGGTGTATCACGATATGGCGAGCCCGCTGGCGATGGCGATGGGCAAGGACATCGCCGGCAACCCGGTGGTGGCCGATCTGGCCAAAATGCCGCACGTACTGGTGGCCGGCACCACCGGCTCGGGCAAATCGGTGGCGATCAACGCGATGATCCTGAGCCTGCTGTACAAGGCCGACCCCAGCCAGGTACGGCTTATCCTGGTTGATCCGAAAATGCTTGAGCTGTCAGTATACGAAGGCATTCCGCACCTGCTCGCGCCGGTGGTCACCGACATGCGCCAGGCCGCAGCCGCGCTTAACTGGTGCGTAGCCGAGATGGAACGCCGCTACAAACTGATGTCCACACTCGGCGTGCGCAATCTGGCCGGGTACAACCAGAAAGTACGCGAGGCGAAAAAAGCCGGCACGCCCCTCACGCATCCGTTCAGTCTGACGCCGGATAGCCCCGAGCCGCTGGAAGAGCAGCCGATGATCGTGGTGGTGATCGACGAGCTGGCCGACATGATGATGGTGGTGGGCAAAGCCGTGGAACAACTCATCGCGCGGCTGGCGCAAAAAGCCCGCGCTGCCGGCGTACATCTGATCCTCGCCACACAGCGTCCATCGGTAGACGTGATTACCGGTCTGATCAAGGCCAATATTCCCACCCGCGTCGCGTTCCAGGTATCCAGCAAAATCGACTCGCGCACCATTCTCGACCAGATGGGTGCCGAAGCCTTGCTCGGCCAGGGCGACATGCTCTATCTGCCACCCGGTACCGGCTATCCGCAGCGCGTGCATGGCGCTTTTGTGGCCGACGAAGAAGTGCATAAGGTAGTGGAATATCTGAAACGGCTGGGTGAACCGGATTATATCGACGGCATTCTCGACACGCCGGAAGACAATGAAGGCAGTAGCGAAGGTGCAGTGGGTGGCGGCGACGCGGAAAGCGACCCGCTCTACGACGAAGCCGTCGCGCTGGTGCTGAAAACCAAGCGCCCATCGATTTCTGCCGTGCAGCGCCATTTGCGTATTGGCTACAACCGGGCTGCACGGCTGATCGAGGCAATGGAGCAGGCCGGACTGGTCACACCAATGCAAAGCAACGGCAACCGTGAAATTCTGGCCCAGAATCGGGAATAAAAGCGATGCGCATGCGGATTACGGTTGCGTATTCATGAAGTCTGCGTATCGACGCAAACCATTTACTGAAAAATCTGTCCATCTCATTCATCCAGTTCATTCGACTCAAACCCAATGAAAAAACTCAGCCTCCTGACCGCCCTTCTCATCTTTTCCGCCAGCGCCGCAGCATCCAGCAGCGACGCGCTCAAGGCTTTCGTTGCAGATACTCAAACCGCACGCGCCACGTTCACCCAGACAGTGCTGGACAAGAACGGCCATGCGCGCCAACAGTCGTCGGGCACCATGGCATTCTCACGCCCCGGTAAATTCCGTTGGGTGTATGAGAAACCCTACGAACAGGTGATTGTGGGCGATGGTAAAAAAATCTGGCTGTACGATGCAGACCTGCAGCAAGTCACCATCAAGAAACTGGGGCAGGCGCTGGGCAGCAGCCCGGCAGCCCTGCTGGCGGGCAGCAAGGATATCGACAAGTTTTATACAGTGCGCGATGCGGGCGTCCATGATGGCCTGGAATGGCTGGATGCACAGCCCAAGGAAAAGGACAGTACGTTTGAGAATGTGCGGATGGGATTCAGCAAAAACACACTGGTAACGATGCAGATCAAAGACAATTTCGGTCAGACAACGGTACTGAAATTTGCCGACTTTGAACGCAACCCGGTACTGCCTGCCAGCGACTTTCATTTCACCCCGCCGGCAGGCGTGGATGTGATTACCGACGGCAAGTGAGCCACGCCGACCTGTTCGATCATCCCCAAGACAGCGCGCCGCTGGCAGAGCGCTTGCGACCGCGCAATCTGGCTGAAGTAATCGGGCAGACGCATTTGCTCGGCCCAGGCAAACCCTTACGCGTCGCATTCGATTCCGGCAAACCGCACTCGATGATTTTGTGGGGGCCGCC
>JBDSHM010000017.1:0-5379 GCA_039918495.1 Sulfuriferula sp.
CAGTTGATGCGGCGTTAATGGAATGAAGCGAGTTCATGTTGCGCCCTCCTAAATGGTTTAATGACCACGGTAGTTTATCGTTCGCTAACTATCATGAATATTCGAATATAATGGAACCAACATTCGAAAAAATGGAGCTATTTTGAGCGCGCTTAACTATAAGCACTTGCATTATTTCTGGGTGGTCGCCAAAGCTGGCGGCGTTGGCAAAGCAGCCGAGCGCCTGAATTTGACGCCCCAATCAATTAGTGGCCAGCTGGGGGTGCTGGAAGAGGCGCTCTCGATCCAGTTATTCCGCCGCACCGGCCGCACGTTGGAATTAACCGAAGCCGGCCGCCTGGTATTGAGTTACGCGGAAGAAATCTTTGTGCTGGGTGAAGAATTACAGGAAGCGCTGCGCCACCACCCGATCAGCCGCACCATACAGTTTCGCGTAGGCATCGCCGACATGGTGGCCAAATCTGTCGCCTATCAGTTGCTCGAACCTGCAATGCGGATCGCTGAAAAACCTCGCTTGCAGTGCCGCGAGGGGCGTTTGGATAGCTTGTTGGGTGAGTTGGCGGTTCACCGGCTGGATATCGTCATTGCCGACCGCCCGATGCCTTCCAAATTCAACGTCAAAGGTTTCAGTCATTTATTGGGTGAATGCGGATTAAGCTTTCTGGCCGCGCCAAGTCTGGCGGCTCGCCATAAAGGAACGTTTCCACAATTGCTTGATGGCGCACCCTTATTATTGCCGGGGGAAGACGCTGCCGTGCGTCCGAAACTGATGCGCTGGATGGACAAGCTACGCATTCACCCGCTCATCGCTGGAGAATTTGACGACAGCGCCTTATTGAATGCCTTTGGCCAGGAAGGCGCGGGCATTTACGCTGTGCCCAGCACGATTTCGGAGTTGATCCAGAAGCAGACAGGCAGCGTATTAGTGGGACAAACCGATCAGGTAATCGAGCAATTCTACGCGATATCCACCGAACGTCGGCTTACTCACCCGGCGGTGCTGGCGATCAGCCAGGCTGCACGCCAGGAGATGTTTGGAACCCTCTCCGGTAGCGCTAGCGAGTAAGACCGGCTACAGAATCGGCAATTTCTCCGGCAGCCGTTCCACATGATCCACCACCATATAATTACGTGCGCCGAAAATACGAGACACATACTGATCTGCATGGGGATCCAGACTGATGCAATAGGTCGTCACGCTTTTTTGCTACAGGTTTAGCTGCTGGTTTAGCAGCCGCCTTGCGGAAGTAACCTTGACTATGCAGGGAAAAGGGTTCGGGAGACGTTCAGACAATTTTGCTGGATAAAGAAAACTACCTAGCTACAGCTACGTGCCGCTCGGGTTTTGTAACATTTGCTGTGCACGTAACTGCATTTCCGGGAGCGCATCATGCTTGGGGTCGAGCAGCGCGATCTGTTTAAGGCACGCTTCAGCCGCCTCGGCACGACCTTCATCCAACAGGCAATCGGCTTCGGTCACCAGTCGCACCATCGGCTGACCCGGAGCGAACTGTTCCAGTTGTGTCAAATATACATCGCGGCGTGCATACGCTTTGGCTGCGTGCGCAGCACGTGCGGCAATCAACGCTGCCTGCCATTGCGCAGGATCCAGCGCAAGCGCTTGCGCTGCACGTTTTTCAGCCTGCTGGTAACGCATTTCCAATAAAGCGGTGAGCGCCTGGCTGAGTGCTTCCCGCGCCTTTTGTTCTCGTTGGCGGGCATGCGAAGTACGCACTTGTTCCGGCAAATTCAGGCTGACTGCGACAAGACGAAAAAACAGGTGCCCGAATACCAGCAACACGAGGAATACGGCCACCATGAGGGTCAGCGAAAGTTCCACCCGGTACGGCGGGTAAACCAAAACTGCATAGCCCGGATCGTACTTACCTGCCAGAGTAAAGCCTACCGCCAAAGCAAAAAGCACCACGATCCAGATAAGCGCACGCATTAACGGGTACTTCCTATACGGCTCGATTGCAGCGCAGTGAGGCTTTCTGACAAGGAGGGCAACTCGATGCTGACTGGGCTATTGGCTAATTTCCCAAGACTCAGCAGCGTCTGCTTCACGCGCGCATCGCTATCATTGAAATACCGTTTCACCCAATTCTGCGCCGCCTGAAGATCGGTCTTGTAGCTGGCTTCATCGTGCGCCAGCAATGCGATGCGCGCAGTGAGCAGCCGCAACTTCAGATTTTGTCGAAGGAAGTACACCTGTGTAGGCGCCAGCAACGCAATATCCGGCGTATCCATGCGGCGTACCTGCACCAGGCCTTTTAGCTCTTGCCATACTTCACGCCCGAAACGATTTGCAGTGCTCGCCTCATGCGGATTTCCTGCCCGAGGCTGGGCAACGGGAATTTCATGATCGCTGGCAATAGGCAGCTCATCGACATCGGTAATTAAGCTATCCAGACGTTGTGCGATGCCCACGGTATCGATCTGAGGCACTTCCTGCAGGCGCAAAATATCATCTGCAAGCGCATGTTTCAGCATCGCAAATTGCGGCTTGTTCAAACGCTGCAATCGCGTCTCCGCGCTACGCAATGCGATCAGTGCGGCCTTGGCATTTCCGGCCAACTGTAATTGCTGGCTGGCGGACAATACAATCTGCTCGATGTCTGCCAACGTCCATTCGTCGCGACTCCGCGCCAAGTCCTGATACAAGGCTTGCAGTGCCAACTGCTGATTTTGCGAATCGGCCAGTTTGCCTTGTATCTCGCCCAGCTTGACCGATAATTCGCGCGTCGTTTCCATCGCCTGTTTGCTCAACACACGGCTTTCCTGTTCGACGTTACTCGACGCCGACAGTCGCTGCCCTAATTCGATCTGCAACTGATGGATGCGTGCATTGCTGTCCCACCACTGCCATGCCGCAATGCAAAGGGCCAGAACCGCCACAATTAACGCGGGACGTATGCGCCCCAGAAAATCGAGGAAATCCGGCTTCTCTTCAGTTTGTACTTGTTCACTCATGGATGGACCCTGAACCATTCAATCATGCCCTGAACCAGCCCTTCATCTCCGGCAGGGGTCGCCACAGCGCACTCCAACCCCAGTTCACGCGCGACCTCAAGAATACGAGGATGCGGCACAAACACCGGCGTCGTCTTCAACCATTGGCGTCCCAGCTTACCCAGCATATCGTAAAGATTACGCAAACCTTCTGCGCTGGTAACAGTCACCGCGTTAATTTCGTTGCGCGACCACTGCCGCAACAATCCGCCCGCCGACGCGTTGGGACGGCTACGTCGATAGCATTCGGCATATTCGATACTTGCGCCACGCGCCGCAAGCGTGTCTCCCAATACTTCACGGCCGCCATCACCGCGAAAGATGACGATGCGCTGGCCCGCGACATCCTGTAACTGCGGCATTTCCAGCAGATTTTCGCTATCAAAGCGCGTCGTCGGCGCAATAATGTCGGTAATGCCAAAATGTTTCAGCTCCTTGCTGCTACCACGACCAATCGCTGCAATTTTGAGTGTGGCCGGCAACTCACGGCGCGACTTGATCAAATTCATCGCCTTGTTTACCGCATTGGGGCTGATAAAAATGGCCATATCCACGCTATCCAGCCGATCAATCAACGCATACAGTGGCTGCAAATCGTCCGCATCAAGAATTTCCAGTACCGGAAATAATACCGGTTTGCCCGCCGCAGCGACGATCAGTTCCGCCAAGTGTTCCGTCTGATGTGCAGGACGGGTCACCAATACGCCACGTCCGTCCAATGAGGCGCTCATTCGGACAACGCCGCAAGAATTGCACCGGCACCCTGTGCCAGTAGCTGCTCAGCCAATTGACAACCCAGTCGTTCTGCATCCGGGCGCGACCCGGAGACACTGCCGCTAATAATGCGGCTACCGTCTATTTCCGCAACAAAACCCCCCAAACTGAGAACATCGTCCACAATCTCGGCATAAGCGCCCAAAGGTACCTGGCAACTGCCCCCCAGAGTCCGGCTCATGGCACGTTCTGCACGCACGCAATCGGCGGTATCATCATGATTGAGGGGTGCCAGCAACGCTACCAAATCATCGCGTTCAGCCAGACATTCGATACCCAATGCGCCTTGGCCCACCGCCGGTAGACTCTGTTCCGGGCTGAGTTCCGCGCGAATGCGCGCACTCAATCCCAGCCGCTTCAGTCCTGCGGCAGCCAGGATAATAGCGTCATACTGCCCTTCATCAAGTTTACGCAGACGAGTCTGCACATTGCCGCGTAGCGGTTCAACAATCAACTGCGGGTACCGTGCCCGTAACTGGCATTCACGCCGCAAGCTGGATGTGCCAACACATGCGCCAGCGGGTAATGTATCGAGACTGGCATACCTGCTGGAGACAAAAGCATCGCGCGGGTCTTCGCGTTCACCTATTGCCGCAAGCCGGAAACCTTCAGGCAAATTCATCGGAACATCTTTGATGGAATGTACGGCAATATGCGCCCGTCCTTCCGCCATCGCTGTTTCCAGCTCCTTGACAAATAAACCTTTCCCGCCAATTTTACTCAAAGGAGAATCGAGTATCTGGTCACCCTGCGTTGTCATCCCCAGGATAATTACCCGCATATCCGGATAAAGCCCGCGCAAACGCTCGGCAATGTGTTCTGCTTGCCACATGGCAAGCGCGCTTTCGCGTGAAGCGATGATTAATTCATCCGGGGTAGTTGGCGGGTAATTTGGACTATTTAACAAGAGACGACCTACACGTAAAATGGAGTATCAATTAGCGTATTTGCGCTTGGAGTAACGGCAATGATGAAATTCACCACCCTATTTCTACTCGGAATTCTAGCATGGACCGGCCTGACAACGGCACGCGCGGAAACCCCAAGCGTTCCGTACAGCATCAATTTGAAGGCCGATGCCGAGCTGGCAAAAAGCCGCGGTGTGCCTGTCATGGTAATGTTTGGTTCCCCGCATTGCCCCTATTGCGAACGCCTGCTCAGCGAGTTTCTGCTGCCTATGCAACGCAATCCAGAATATGCCAAAAAAGTGCTGATGCGTCGCTTAGAAGTGGGCAGCTCGCAGAGCCTGATTGATTTCAATGGAAAACCCACCACTCAGGGCGCTTTTGCCAAACTGCACCGAATTGGTCTCTCGCCTACTGTCGTAGTGTTTGACTATCGTGGCAATCCCGCTGCAGAACCGCTTATCGGCTTGGGGACGGTGGATTATTATGGCGCTTTTCTGGATGGTGCAATTGATGCCGGACTGGCAAAAGTTGCCAGTGCCAAGTCGACTCAGCGTTTGAATTGACGAATGACCGCATACTGCCGGCGGCTGACCGGCAGCGTTTCATCCAACCCTTTCAGCAGCACCACCCAGCCAGCCGGTTCGGCGCTTTCACTCTCCCCCGAACGAATCACAAACCCTTCGAT
>JBDSHM010000018.1:0-2565 GCA_039918495.1 Sulfuriferula sp.
GTGGTGATCTCCAATAGCTATCCGCAGATCAACCTGTCCGCGACGCTGGGTTCGCAAGCTTTGCTCGCGTCGAGTCTGTTTGGTGCCGGCTCAATGATCTGGGGACTGGCCGGCCAGATAGCGCAACCCTTGTTCAATGCAGGTCTCAAATCCGGCGTTAAATCCGCCGAGGCCGGATTCGATGCTGCCGCCGCCAATTATCGGGAAACCGTACTGCAAGCCTTGCGGAATGTGGCCGACGTGCTGCGCGCATTGGACAACGATGCACAAACCTTGCAGGCGCAGGCTGCCGCTAATATGGCGGCGCAATCTGCGCTGGATATCATGCAGCAGCAATACCAACTGGGTGGTGCAAGTTATTTGCTGCTGCTCACAGCACAACAACAGTCACAGCAAACACGTATCAACCTGATCGCGGCGCAAGCCCAACGTTTGACTGATACCGCAGCGCTTTATCAATCCATGGGGGGTGGCTGGATGACTGATGCGAGTCAGGTTGTAACCACACCCAAATCTGTCAGTACGGCAGCTGATTAAGTGGCGTTGATTGAAATTTCAATCGCGCTGAAAACCCAACACTGAAGCACGGAGTATTTTATGACTAAGGGAACGACCAAGCGCATGGTCATCATGCTGTTGCTTGCTGCATTGGTGTTTGGTGGCATATATGGTTTTCAGCAGTTCCGCAACAAAATGATACAGAAGGCAATCAGCGGGAAAGGCATGCCGCCGCAAGCCGTATCCACAATAGTCGCACAAGCTTCGACATGGCAACCCAGCGTTGAAGCTGTCGGCACTTTACGGGCTGCAAAGGGTGCCAATCTGGCTGCCGAAGTAAGCGGCTTGGTGTCGGCAATCCATTTTGATTCAGGTGAAACGGTCAAGGCGGGTCAGTTGTTGGTGGAATTGAATTCCGAGCCGCTCAAGGCGCAATTGGAGCAGCTCAAGGCGGCGGCCGCGCTGGCCAAACAGAATCTCGAACGTGATTCGGCTCAATTCAAGGTTCAGGCAATCAGCAGGGCTGCAGTGGATACCGATGCGGCCAATCTGAAAAGTGCGCAGGCCCAGGTGACGGCCCAGCAAGCGACCATTGCCCAGAAATCCATACGTGCGCCTTTCCCGGGAAAGCTGGGCATCCGTCAGATTGATCTCGGCCAATTTCTTGCAGCGGGTACGACGATCGTCAATTTGCAGAAACTGGACCCCATGTATCTGGATTTTAGTGTGCCGCAAGGTCAGATAGACCTGATTCATGTGGGTGACAAAATCGCCGTGCAGACCAGTGCATTGCCAGGAAAAACGTTCACCGGCACCATTTCCGCTATAGAGCCGCAAGTGGATACGACAACACGCAGCCTCAAGATACGCGCCAAAATTCCCAACCCGAAAGGTGAATTGTTGCCGGGCCTGTTCGCCACGGCCGAGGTCGACGAGGGCACAAAACGGCAATATATTACTTTGCCCAATTCGGCAATTGCTTACAATTCATACGGCAGTACCGTATTTATCGTCAAAGATTCAGGCAAGGATGCAGGCAAAGAGGCAGGCAAGGACAAGGATGGCAAATCCAAATTATCTGTTGAGCAGCGCTTTGTCACGACCGGCGCGACGCGCGGTGATCAGGTGGCAGTACTCACCGGGATTAAAGCGGGTGAAACGGTGGTCACTTCCGGACAGCTTAAATTGCATAACGGCGCGCCCGTATTTGTGAATAACAGCGTACCTGTAGCAAATCATGCCAATCCGAAAGTGAGTGACGAATGAGCACCGCCGTGAGCGCCACGATGCGGAAATTTACCGACCTGTTTGTCGAACGTCCGGTACTGGCATCGGTGATCAGTCTGGTAATACTGGTGCTGGGTCTGCGTTCCATCGGTTTGCTGCCGGTATTGCAATTTCCGTATACCCAGAATGCGGTCGTAACGGTCACGACAGCCTATCCCGGTGCCGATGCCAATCTGGTGGCGAGTTTTATTACTACGCCGCTGGAAAATGCGGTATCCCAGGCGAATGGTATCGATTACATGACCTCCAGCAGTATTCAGGGGCTCAGTACCATTACCGCCAATTTGCGCCTGAATTACGAACCGGACAAGGCGCTCACCGAAATCAACACCAAGGTGAACGCGGTGCTCAATCAGCTGCCGCCGCAAGCGCAAAAGCCCGTGATGTCGGTATCCATTGGGCAGACCATTGATGCAATGTACATCGGTTTTTACAGCGATGTGCTCAAGCCGAATCAGGTGACGGATTATCTGGTACGTTCGGTCCAGCCCAAACTGCAGGCGATTGACGGGGTACAGACAGCGGAATTGCTGGGAGCGAAAAACTTCGCCTTGCGCGTCTGGCTGGACCCTCAAAAGCTCGCGTCAGTGGGTTTGACTGCGGCAGATGTATACAGCAGCCTGGCAGCGAACAACTTCCTGTCGTCCAGCGGACAAACCAAAGGGCAAACGATCCAGATCAACCTGAACGCATCGACTGCGTTGCATTCGGTCGATGAATTCAAGCAGATGATCATCAAGCAACAGGGTAGTTCGGTTGTGCGTCTGTCCGATGTGGCCA
>JBDSHM010000019.1:0-5349 GCA_039918495.1 Sulfuriferula sp.
CAAATGCAAGATCAAATCTGCTGCCGTATGCAATCCCAGTTTGGCGAATGTCACATGCAAGCCGCCTACTACGCTGGCAGGCTTGGCGCGTCGCGCCGGTTTGGCGGATTCAGCCAATCAGTCCAGCACCATTACCCCGTCGGCCTCGACATCGGCATCGCGTGGCAGTGCTGCCACGCCCACTGCGGCCCGCGCTGGATAAGGTTCATTGAAATATTCCGCCATAATCTGGTTAACCTTGGAAAAATGGCTGAGATCTGTCAGGAATACATTGAGCTTTACCACGTCCGCCAGACTCCCGCCGGCAGCTTCAGCAACCGCCTTGAGGTTCTGGAAAACGCGATGAATCTGCGCTTCTGTACTCACAGCCATCTGCATGGTGGCCGGATCCAGCCCGATCTGGCCGGACAGATAAACAGTATTGCCCGTTTTCACTGCCTGCGAATAGGTGCCAATCGCGGCGGGAGCGGCGTCGGTACGGATGATGTGTTTGTCCATGTGCATTCCTGTCGGATTTGAATTGTATAGGCCGGCTTCAATCTGCAATCACTGTGCCTGCATGCGCCCGTCTTTGCGGTTTTTTACGCGCATGATACGCACCACTTCTGGCAAAATCCGCAAACTGCGCATGATGCGCGCCAGATGCATACGCTGCTCTACCTGCAAGGTGAAAAAGATCGTGGTGTATTGACTGCCGTCTTCTTCCTCCATCGCCACATTATCGATGTTGGAACCTTCGTCAGCAATAACCGCGGCCAGTTTTGCCAGCACACCACGCTGGTTGAGCACGATAAGCTTGATGTTGACATCGAACATCTTGGTCAGCCCGGGCTCCCATTCGACGTCCAGCCATTTATCCGGATCATCGCGATAATGCTTGATGGAAGAGCAATCGTGAGTATGAATAATCAGCCCCTGATCGGATTTGATGAAGCCGATAATAGGATCGCCGGGAATCGGGTGGCAGCACTTGGCAAGCTGGACTGCCACGCCTTCGGAACCGCGTATGGCAATCGATCCGTACGGGCGCTGCACGGGTTGGCCGACTTCCTGCGCCAGTAATTGTCGCGCCACGACCACATTAAGGCGTTTCCCCAGCCCAATGTCGGTGAGTACTTCCACGCGTTCTTTGCCGGTTTCCTTGTGCAAACGTTCCCAGCCACTGGCCTGGACTTTACTCGGATCGGCTCCCAGTGCACGCAAGGCCTGATCCAGCAGGCGCTCGCCGAGCTGGGCGGATTCTTCAGCGTGCATGGTGCGCAGATAATGGCGGATATGCGCTCGCGCTTTGCCGGATACAACAAAATTGATCCACGCCGGATTGGGCCACGCATTCGGTGAGGTCAGTACCTCAACCTGATCGCCGTTGCGCAACTCAATCCGCAGTGGCATCAGTTCGCCATTCACTTTGACTGCCGAACAATGATTACCTACGTCCGTGTGCACTGCATAGGCGAAATCGACTGCGGTCGCACCGCGTGGCAGCGAGAGGATTTTGCCCTTCGGGGTAAAAACGTACACCTCGTCCGGGAACAGATCAACCTTGATATGCTCCAAAAATTCGGCCGAATCGCCGCCGCCTTCCTGAATATCCAGCAACGACTGCAACCACTGGTGGGTTTTTTGCTGGACCTCATTGACACTGGTGTCATAACTCTTGTACAGCCAGTGCGAAGCCACCCCCGCCTCGGCCAGCTTATGCATCTCCTGGGTGCGTATCTGGATTTCGATGGGGGTGCCAAACGGACCAAATAAAGTGGTATGCAATGACTGGTAGCCATTGGCTTTGGGAATGGCGATGTAATCCTTGAATTTTCCTGGGATAGGCTTGTACAGGCCGTGCATACAGCCCAATCCGAGATAGCAGGCGGGCACATCGTCCACCAGTACCCGGAAACCGTAAATATCAAACACCTCGGAAAATGCCAGCGATTTTTCCTGCATTTTCTTGTAAATGCTATACAGGTGCTTTTCACGTCCGCTGACCAGCGCATGAATATTGGCGCCGGCGAGTTTGTCCTGAATCGCCTCACGCACTTTTTCCACGACTTCCTTACGGTTGCCGCGCGCAGCTCTGACTGCCTTGTCCAGCACGCGGTAACGGTTGGGGTAGAGATTCTGGAAGCACAGGTCTTCCAGTTCCTGGTAAATGCTATTGAGACCGAGCCGATTGGCAATCGGTGCGTAAATATCCAGCGTTTCCTGCGCGATACGGCCACGCTTTTCCACTACCATCGAGCCCAGCGTACGCATGTTGTGCAGCCGGTCAGCCAGTTTGATGAGTATGACGCGCACATCGCGCGCCATGGCGAGCAGCATTTTGCGGAAATTCTCCGCCTGCGCGTGCTCCTCAGTCTGGAACTCCATTTTGTCCAGCTTGGAAACGCCATCTACCAGTTCCGCTACGGATTTACCGAAGCGTTCGCCGATTTCGTCCTTGGTCGTGGGCGTATCCTCGACCACATCATGCAAAAGCGCAGCCATCAAGGCCTGCGGATCAAGATGCCATTGCGCCAGAATGCCCGTTACAGCAACCGGATGATGAATATACGCCTCGCCGCTTTTGCGGAATTGCCCGCTGTGCGCAGCGCGGCTGTACTCGAATGCTGCGGTAACCTGGCGAATGTCCTCAGGCTTGAGGTAGGCTAGTTCTGCACCGATTTCCTCGAGTTCTGGCATGGATTAATATGATCAGGCGCGCCCGCGATTGAGAATTTCTCTGCCCACTTTACCCGCAGCGATTTCCTTCAATGCCACTACGCTGGGTTTGTCACGGCCGGCTTCAACCAATGGGGTATGGCCATTGGCTAACTGACGCGCGCGTATGGTAGCCACCAGCGTCAATTCAAATCGGTTGGTAATGGTGTTGATGCAATCGTCGATTGTGATACGCGCCATGGTATGTGATCCTCTAAGGGTTGAATTGGTGAAACAGGGACGCATGCCGCGCCAGTTGCTTGGCCGTTTTCAAGCGCCGTGACCGGAATAGCGCACATAGATCCGCCACTGCCTCGGCAAAATCATCGTTGATAATAACATAGTCAAACTCGCCGACATGGCTGATATCCTCACGCGCCGCAGCCATGCGCCGTTCGATCACCTCATGACTGTCCTGGCCGCGCCCGGTCAGGCGATGATGCAATGTCTCAAGTGAAGGCGGGACGATGAACACGCCAATTGCCGCGGCAAACTGGCGCCGCACTTGGGCTGCGCCCTGCCAGTCGATCTCCAGCAGAATATCATCGCCCGCCGCAATCGCTTCTCGTATCCAGTGTTCAGATGTACCGTAATAATTTCCGTACACTTCGGCGCTTTCCAGAAATTCACCCGCGTCGAGCATGGCAATGAATTCAGCCTTGCTGACAAAGTGATAATCCCGACCATCAGTTTCGCCCGGACGCGGCGCCCGGGTGGTGTAGGAGATGGACAGACGCACCCGGCCATCGCGCACCAGCAACTCTCGCACCATACTGGTTTTGCCTGCCCCCGAGGGCGCTGCCACAATAAACAGATTTCCCGGAATCATTTCTGCTCCTTATTCATTCAATATTTTGCACCTGTTCACGCATCTGTTCGATCAGCACTTTGAGTTCCATTGCCACTTGGGTCGTTTCCACGCTCACCGATTTGGAACCGAGCGTATTGGCCTCGCGATTCAGCTCCTGCATGAGAAAATCCAGTCGTTTGCCGGCTGATCCTCCCGCATCGAGAATACGTCGTACTTCACGGATGTGCACCCCAAGCCGCGACAGTTCCTCGTCCACGTCTATTTTCTGTGCGAACAGCGCAATTTCCTGACGAATACGCTCGTCATCCGCACTGCCCATGACCTCGGTAAAACGCTGTATCAGCCTATCCTGGTAGGTACGGATCAGTTCCGGCAAACGCGGCGCAACCCGGCCGACCTGCGCTTCCATCTGCGCCGCCCGATCCAGCAAGTGCTGGCGCAACTTTGCCCCTTCACGCTGCCGACTGGCAACAAATTCATCCAGCACCGTATCAAGGAGTTGCAGACAGGGCTGGGCCATATCCTGGCTGGCAGCCGGATCATTCAGCATACCCGGCCAGTGCAGCACCTCTGCAATACTCATTTGATGGGCATCGGGCATGTGTTGAGTCACCGTCTTGCTCAAGCCGTTCAGGCGCTCCAGCAATGCCAGGTTCATCTGTATGTCGCGATCTGCCTCTGCGCGGTTGCTCAGCATCACCCGACATTCCAATTTGCCGCGCTGCACGTGCTGAGCGATATGTTCCCGCATGGGGGCTTCCATGGCCCGAAATTCATCACCGCAACGGAAATGAATTTCCAGATAGCGTGAATTCACCGAGCGCAGATCAATGCTCAATTGCAGTCCGCCATGCTGTATCGACGCCACTGCGTAACCTGTCATGCTAGATATCATTTGCAGTACCCACTAAACTTCCTTTACTTTATTACCGTTAATCAGACACAATTCGCTTCAAAACTTCGGCGGGATGCGCCCACCACACAACTACCCGCATGGTACATCGCTGATTCATGGCTGCTCAACCCAATTACGCTCTACCCAATGGCTATCTGCTGATGGACTATCGCATCGTGCGCAAAATCGGCGGCGGCGGGTTCAGCTTGGTCTATCTGGCTTACGACAGCAATGATCAGCCTGTGGCCATCAAGGAATATCTGCCCGGCAGCCTGGTCAAGCGGGGCGAAAATGATCAAGTCGAACCCATCACTGAAGAAAATTCCAATGCTTTCCGCTATGGGATGAAATGCTTTTTTGAAGAAGGTCGCTCCCTGGCCAGAATTCTGCATCCCAACGTCGTGCGAGTGGAAAATTTCTTTCGCGCCAACGACACCGTATACATGGTGATGCGTTATGAGCGCGGAAAAACCCTGCAGGATCATATCCGCGCCCACCGTGGCGAAGTACGCGAAGGTTTTATCCGCCGCGTGTTTGCCGAACTGCTCAACGGCTTGCGCGAGGTGCATACGCAAAAATTGCTGCACCTGGACATCAAGCCCTCCAATATTTATATCCGCATGGATGGTTCACCCGTATTGATTGATTTTGGCGCCGCGCGTCAGACGCTGACCGTAGATCAGCCCATACTTGCCCCCATGTATACGCCCGGTTTTGCCGCCCCCGAACAATACACCGACCAGACCATGCTGGGCCCGTGGACGGATATCTACAGCGTAGGCGCCAGCCTGTATGCCTGTCTGGCAGGATTTGCGCCCCAAGCTGCCGATGCGCGCCTGCTCAGTGACAAACTGGCCTCGGCGCGTTCGACCTGGCCAAACGAATATTCCAAAGGTCTGCTGGAGATTGTCGACAATTGCCTGCAACTGAACTACATGGAACGCCC
>JBDSHM010000020.1:0-4668 GCA_039918495.1 Sulfuriferula sp.
AATGCCAGTTGGGGCCGGGCTGCGTGGTTTCGATGTATTTTCCGAAACGCAGAACAACACCTCTTTCGCCAGCATCTACGATATAAAATCCGCTGGCCAGCCACACGGCAACAATGATTGCCACAACAATGCCCAAACCAGCCGCGCCAAAGCCATTTCCACCCTGGCCGGAGCTGCCTCCGGGCGTGTTTTTGCCGCCGAACAAACTTTTGAGCTTGCTGGTAAAGCGACGCCAAAGTTCATCTAAATCCGGCGGCCCCTCGTTTTTTTTGCCCCACTGTGGGTCGTTCCAAGCCATGGTTTTAGTCCAGTTCTGGATGATATTCGTTGTTAATGATGGCGGTGCTCAATTGCGGGGTAGCAGGCTTATGGTGATTCTGCGACATTTGCGTCAGCACATCACGCAAGGCGGTAATGCCTGCGCCGGTTTTGGCGCTCACTCGAATTCTTGTAATCTTACCATACTCATCCTGCTCGACGCCGGGTTCTATGGCCCCCAGATCAATCTTGTTCATTATCAGAATTTGGGGCACATGCAGGGCACCGATTTCTGCCAGCACCTTGTTGACCTCGGCGATCTGCTTGTCGCGATTCGGATTGCAGGCATCAACTACATGCAGAAGCAAATCCGCCTGGATGGTTTCTTCCAGCGTCGCCCGAAAGCTTTCCACCAGCGTATGTGGTAAGTGGGTGATGAATCCTACCGTGTCGGAGATGACGATTTCACCCGCATCCGGCAGATACAACTGGCGTGTGGTGGTATCCAGGGTGGCAAATAATTGGTCGGCGGCATAGCTGCCAGCATGTGTAAGCGTATTAAAGAGCGTGGATTTTCCGGTATTGGTATAGCCTACCAGCGATACCGACATGACCCGGCCACGGCTGCGTGCGCGGCGCTGTATGGTGCGCTGGCGATGTTGCTTTACCAGTCTGTCCTTCAACAGCCTGACGCGTTTGCCGATCAGGCGGCGGTCGGTTTCCAGCTGGGTTTCCCCCGGACCGCGCAGCCCGACACCACCTTTTTGCCGTTCCAGGTGAGTCCAGCCACGTACCAGTCGCGTCGAAATGTGTCCGAGCTGAGCGAGCTCGATTTGCAATTGGCCTTCAGCACTTTGCGCACGACGGGCAAAAATGTCCAGTATCAAAGTGGTGCGATCCACAACCCGGCACTGCAATATTTTTTCCAGGTTGCGTTCCTGTGCTGGGGATAATGCGTGGTTGAAGATCACCACACCCGCCTCGGTGCCTTGCACCATGGCAGCAATTTCGTCCACTTTTCCACTACCAGCGAAAAGGGCGGCATCGGGTCGCGCACGGCGTCCTTCGATCAGCCCGACCACATTCAGCTGAGCGCTTTCAGCCAGGCGATGCAGTTCTTCCAGGCTATCCGCGTAATCGGGCTCACCAAAATCCAGGCTGGCCAAAACAACACGCTCGCTACCAGCGTGACGCTCAAACATGAAAAGCTGCCACGATGGTTTTGTCCAGACGGTTTGCCAGCGGGCGCGCCGGGCAGCAGCCGGATAAGCAGACGTTATTCAGCGCCTTGATCCGGGCGAAGATTGACCGCGCGGGCGGGTACCACGGTGGAAATGGCATGCTTGTATACCATTTGCGTGACTGCATTCTTGAGCAGCACAACGTATTGGTCGAAGGATTCAACATGTCCCTGCAGTTTGATGCCGTTTACCAGATAAATGGAAACCGGTACGTGTTCCTTGCGTAGCAGGTTGAGAAAGGGATCCTGTAATAATTGACCCTTGGATACGCTCATTTTTATGTACTCCCAAACTTGTTGGATATTGGTTGATTATGCGGTCAAGCTGTATATCGGGCAAATATTGGAAAATGCTGATATGCGCTTATGCCGTCAGTGTATCGAATTGCGGACGCCCGAAGTGGTAACCCTGCCCCCAATTGACGCCCATTTCACGCAGTAGTTCCGCCGTTTCCGCATCCTCAATGTTTTCTGCGATGGTGGTAATGCCCTGCTTGCAGGACAGGTCGACAATACTTTGTACCATATCCCGAATTTTCAAGTTATGACGTAAATTGGCAACCATCCAGCCCTCGATTTTGAGGAAGCTGACGGGGAGTTTGGCCAGGTACAGAAATGAGGAATAGCCGCTGCCGAAATCATCCAGAGCCAAGCGGAAGCCTGAATCCAGCAGCGGTTGTATTTCGCGCATCAGCAGATCGAAGTTGGCGATGTATTGGCGCTCGGTAATTTCGAATACCAGCGGTTTGATCGAATCCGCATTGACTGCGCAGCTGCTGCAAATCTGTTGGGTATGTTCAAGCAGCTGTTTGACCAGATCGCCCCGCGCCAGGAATTGCGGCGACAAATTCACAAAATGGGCGAATTCCGGTGTGGCACCGGCATCCAGCCTTGCAGCGCAGCGCATAATGGCTTGGCGGGTAACGCTTTGATCCACCAGATGAATCAGGTGCAAACCTTCCGCAGCTTCAATGAATTCAGCTGCCGGCGCTGCCCGTCCGGCTTTGCCGATCAAGCGAGCGAGTGCTTCGTCGGCGACTGATTCGCCGGTAGTGAGGTCGACCATGATCTGATAGGCCGTAACGATGCGCTCGTCCTGGAGTGCGGATTGCAATTCCCCGGCATGCCAAAGCAGTCCGCGTTGCGCTGTCTGGTGTAAAACAACGCGGTCACGTCCCGCGTTTTTGGCTTCGTACAAGGCGCTATCGGCTTCGGCAAGAATACGGGTAATGGTTTTATCGCCACCGTTGAAAACGCTGACCCCGCTACTCAAGGTAAGATTCAGGCTGGCATGCGCGGTCCTGATCGGGCGCGCTGCATAGGCCTGACGCAACCTGTCCATGGCCGCAAACCCCTGAGGACCATCCACTTTATGCAGGTAGATGAAAAATTCTTCACCACCCCAACGCGCAATCCAGTCGCCGTCGCGCATCTGCCCATGCAAAATGGCGGCAGCCTGCTGCAGGACAATATCGCCGGTTTCATGTCCATAGTGGTCATTGACCAGTTTGAATCGATCCAGATCGCAAATGGCGATGGCGAAATTCTCGCCGCTGCGCCGGGCACGTGCGAATTCCTCGGCCAAACGGATTTCTGCAGCGCGACGGTTAGGTAGCGCAGTGAGCGGATCGGAAAGTGCCAGCGCCTTGAGTTCTTCGCGCTGCTGTTTCTGCAGTAAATACTGCCCGAACCAGGCGGCAAGCAGTTCGATATAGGCGATATCGTCCTGCGAACATGAATTTTCCTGCGGAGTACGATGCAGAAAAGATAAGGTACCGTAGAGGTGCTCGCCTACCCATATCGGCGTACCCACGTACACATGAAAACCAAACCGGGTATGCAATAGATGTTCGCGGTAGTGGATATCCTGACTCAGATCAGGAAGACACAGGCTGGTCTGGGTAATTGCGACAGCATGTGAAATCGAGTCATGCAAGGGGATTTGCCACGGTAAATGGCATACCCCGGTACTATCGTATAAATACTGCAGTGTGTAATGCTCATCGACTTCGCCCACCAAGGCTGTTTCCATATTCATTGCCTGAGCCGCAGTCTCGAGCATGGCATCGATTTTTTGCATCTCATCCAGTGTGCGGTCCGTAGCCAACCGCCACAACGCCCGCAGACGATCCTGTGAACTGGTGTCTGTACGGTATGGGTCTGATGTTCCGGATAAATGCTTGTTCATCAGCTGGTATTTTTCAGAAAGCCTATTCAGAGGGCGGGATGGATGGTGGGTCGTGCGACTCGCTGCCGAGCGGGTAATATGGCAAAAAGCGTCCCATACATCAATCTAGTCAATTTGCGCGTTGCGTAAGCGTGCTGCGGCGGCTTCCGGGCTGATCGTATTGACAAATAATCCGGAGCCCAGTTCAAAACCGGTCGGAATCGAGGTGCGTGGACAGATTTCCAGATGCCAGTGATAGCTGGCGGCGTGTTCGGCCGTATGTCCGTCATGGGGCACGGCATGCAGGAAGTAATTGTACTGAGCACCGCCAATAACAGCGTCAAGACGTGCCATGGTGCGTTTTACCACGTTGGCCAGATCGGCCAGATCCTCTGTACTGACTGCCAGAAAATCCGATTGATGGGTCAATGGCAGGATGTGCACTTCCCATTCGAAACGACTGGCGAACGGTTTGATGGCGATGAATTTTTCTCCACGTTCCACTACGTATTGACCGACGTCGACTTTGCGCCGGATTTCGCCAGAATTCCGGTCGTAAATGGTGGCTTCAAAGGTAAGCGCTTCGTCAATCAGCGCACAGAAAATACAGTGATGATGCTTGCGGAAGTATTCGAGGCTATTGTCGACTTCGGCTTGTACATTCTCGGGTACAACCGGCATGGCAATGACCTGGCTATGGGTGTGCGGGATGGAAGCACCAGCTGCAGGGCCGAAATTTTTGAATACCAGTACGTATTTGAGGCGGTCGTCCGAGGCATAAATTTGAGCCATGCGGTCTCGATAGGCGCCAAATAGCATGGCCAGATGTGCGCTGCTCATGTCATGCAGGGCGGTGCCGTGCTCAAAATGATCGATAATGACTTCGTGACGGCCATAGCCGTCGATGGTCTGTTGCAGTCCAAAACTGAAATTGCTCTGGGTGCGGTCATCACCAAGCACCGGGTAGAGGTTTTCCACGATGCGAATATCCCAGTCGCCGCTG
>JBDSHM010000021.1:0-4013 GCA_039918495.1 Sulfuriferula sp.
GTGCCAGACCTGCCCGCAATACCATACCCAATCCATCGCCGGTATTGATATGCGCATTGGTGGAGTAGCGAAAAATTCGACCTGCTCCGCCTGTTGCCAGCAAAGTGGCGCGCGCTTCGATGACCAGCGGTGCGCCCGTTTCTATGCATAGCGCCGCCACGCCAAGTACATAGCCATCGGCATCACGCAGTAAATCGAGCGCAAAATATTCGTCGAAAAAATGGGTGCGTGCTTTGAGATTCTGCTGATGCAGCGTATGCAGCAATGCGTGGCCGGTGCGATCGGCGGCGGCACAGGTGCGCGTCGCCTGCGCACCACCATAATTCATGGACTGACCGCCGAATGGCCGCTGATAGATGCGGCCATTGTCCAGCCGGGAGAATGGCAGTCCCATGTGCTCCAGTTCGATCACCGCTTCGGCAGCATGACGACACATGTATTCGATAGCGTCCTGATCACCCAGATAATCCGAGCCTTTGACTGTGTCATACATATGCCAGTGCCAGTTATCCGGCGTGACATTTCCCAGCGCGGCAGTAATGCCACCCTGGGCCGATACCGTATGTGAACGCGTCGGAAACACCTTGGATACGACTGCTACCTGCAGGCCGGAACCGGACAATTGCAATGCGGCACGCAGCCCGGCGCCGCCACCGCCAATGATGACCGCGTCGAATTTGCGCTTGGCCGGCATCATGGCAAACTCCACAAAATAGCCCATGCCCATATCACGCCAGCCGCCAGCCAGAGCAATGCCATGCTATGCAAAGCCAGGCGCAAACCGAATGGATGCACATAATCCATAAAAATATCGCGCATTCCTACCCATGCATGCAGCGCCAATGCGACCACAAATAGCAATGTCGTGATACGCATTGGCAAAGGCATGAACAATCCGCGCCATGCAGAAAAATCAAGCGGCCAATGCAAGGCAATCCACACCGGGAAAAATAGCGAATATGCTGCCATGAACAATGCGCTTATTCGCTGCACCAGCCACGTTGACAATGCAGCGCCTACCATAGCCAACTTATTGCAATGATCAGGGTCAACAAGCCGCTTGCAAATAATGTGACAGCAGACAATTTGCGCGCTGTGTTTAAGTTTGTACCAACATGGATATCCAAGAGTAAAAAACGCAATCCGCCCAACAGATGCTGTAAGTAACCCCACATCAAGAGCGTCAACAGCATTTTCACCACCGGCATCACGAACCATTCGCGCAATTGGGTATAACCGTCGATGTCAAATGAGGCTTGCAACACATACAGTAGCAGCGGCAAGACAAGAAACAAAACGGCACCGCTCATACGCTGCAGGATGGATACCCATCCCGGCAAGGGCAGGTGAATTTTCAACAGATTGAGGTAAACCGGACGGGACATATGCCGCACCGATTTATTCCTTTGCCGCTTTCACGACAGCGGGTGGGATACGCTCGATCAAACGCGCATCGAATGGTTTGGGCAGGATATAGTCACGTCCAAATGCCAATTCGGACAATCCATATATGGCCAGCACATCCGCCGGCACCGGCTCGCGCGCCAAATCCATCAGGGCCTGCACCGCAGCAATCAGCATTTTTTGGGTAATACGTTTGGCACGTGCATCAAGCGCACCGCGAAAAATAAAGGGAAAACCCAATATATTGTTTACCTGATTCGGGTAATCCGAACGTCCGGTTGCCATAATGAGATCGTCTCGCGCCGCATGTGCTGCCTCCGGGGTAATCTCAGGGTCGGGATTAGCGAGGGCGAATACCACCGGCTTGTCCGCCATACTCTTGATCATTGCCGGGGTGACCAGATTGGCCGCAGACACACCGATAAATGCATCCGCCCCCTGCATCGCATCAGCTAGCGTTCTGGCCTCCGTATCTGCAGCGAAGAAAGCATGATGCGGCGGCAAATCGGTCATGCCTGTATGCAGTACCCCCACCTTATCCACTACCAGCAATTTGCTTTTGTCCGCGCCCATGGCGAGTAGCAAACGCAAGGATGCGTTCCCTGCCGCACCGGCACCCAAACAGACGATCCTGGCGTCAGCCAGCTTTTTCCCCTGTACATGCAACGCATTGATCATACCGGCACAAATAATCACGGCCGTACCGTGCTGGTCATCATGGAAAACGGGAATGTCGAGCCGCTCCGATAAAGCTTGTTCGATCTCGAAACAATGCGGTGCAGCGATGTCTTCCAGGTTGATGCCGCCAAACGTCGGCGCGATATTCACCACGGTATCGATAAACGCCTGCACGCTGGGTGCACTTATTTCAATATCGAACACGTCTATTCCGGCAAAACGCTTGAACAGCACGCCCTTGCCTTCCATGACCGGCTTGGCAGCCAACGGCCCGAGATTACCCAGACCCAGAATTGCTGTCCCGTCAGTAATCACCGCTACCAGATTACCTTTGTTGGTATAACGATAAGCCAATTCCGGATCAGCACCAATCTCGCGCACCGGCTCAGCTACGCCGGGGCTATAGGCTAGCGAGAGTTCATGCTGGGTCGTACAGGGCTTGGAGGATTCAACGGAAAGCTTGCCTGGTTTGGGAAACTGATGGTAATCGAGCGCTTGTTGTTTAAAAGAGGACATGAGATTCCGGGATAGTTGATTGTGCAGTGGTTATAATGAAGCAAACAATCTATGCTTACAGGACGAATTGCATGGATTATACTCGCCACACCCTATTCCGTGTGTTTAGCATACAAAATCATATAGTTACATATAATCATTGAGGTCGCCAATTGTTCGGGATCAGCCAACTCATAAAATCGCCAAGGTGGAATCAAGCTTCAGCCAGCCTTGCCGATAACATTAATATGAATGACACCCCTATTATGTCGAATCTCCCCCAACACGGCATTATGGCCAATTTCAATTTACCCGTAACCAGTACTGTCCTGATTCTGGATGATCAGGCGACCAGCCGGACGATTCTCGCCCAAGTCGTGCGGGGTATTGGTTCCGGCATTATCGTACAGGAGGAAACGTCACCCTCGGCAGCATTGGCTTGGGCTGTCGCCCACCCGGCCGATCTGGTATTGGCAGATTATTTAATGCCTGACATGAATGGCGTCGAGTTCATCAAGCGCTTACGGCTTTTACCCGGCTACCAACTCGTTCCGGTCATCATGATTACCATCAAACAGGATATGGAAACGCGTTATGCCGCACTGGATGCGGGGATGACCGACTTCTTGACCAAGCCTGTGGATATGCGCGAATGCCTGTCCCGCTGTCGGAATCTCCTGACGCTGCGTCAACAACAGCTCGCGCTGGAAGACAAAAGCCGCTCACTAGAAACCCTGGTCGGCCAAGCCACTGAAGAAATCCACCAACGGGAGAAGGAAACGCTGATGCGCCTTGCCCGCGCCGGCGAATATCGCGATACCGATACAGCCAAACATTTGCTACGCATGTCGCGCTACAGTCGCCTGCTGGCTGAAGCATTCGGGTTGCCTGAAGAAGAAGCCGAACTCATTGAACTTGCCGCACCGCTGCATGATATTGGGAAAATTGGCATACCAGACAGCATCTTGCGCAAGAATGGACCGCTCTCCGAAGAGGAAACGACGATCATGCGCCGGCACCCGATAATCGGACATGACATTCTGGAAAACAGCCCATCCAAATACTTGAGACTGGGAGGCGAAATCGCCCTGGCCCATCATGAGCGCTATGACGGATCGGGATATCCATTTGGCACTTCTGGTCAGGAGATACCGCTGTCCGCACGGATAGTGGCAATTGCCGACGTACTGGATGCCCTTACTTCAGTGAGGCCCTACAAATCCGCCTGGAGCATCGAATCGGCGATGCAGTATATCCTCGCGCAAAGCGGCCGGCATTTCGATCCGGAACTGGTCAAAATCATGCTTACACTCGGCGAGGCAGTGCAGAAAATACAACTGGAATTTGCCGATCAGGAATAACCCGCATACGTTGGCATCTATTAAGTAAGCGCCATGATGCTGGTATCCTTTACTTCCCGGCATTTATATTCATAC
>JBDSHM010000022.1:0-2189 GCA_039918495.1 Sulfuriferula sp.
GATCTGAGAAAACTTAAAAAACTGATCGACCTCGTGGAAGAATCCGGTATTGCCGAACTCGAAATCACCGAAGGCGAAGAAAAAGTCCGCATTACCCGTACCGCACAAAACACCCAACCCATCTACATGAGCAATATGCCGGCCTATGCGTCTGCCGCACCCGTTGCCCCACCAGCGAGCGCACCTGCGGTAGCGCCTTTGCCCGTCGAAGCTGCAGCACCCGAGGGACATATCGTCAAATCACCCATGGTGGGCACGTTCTACCGTTCGTCCAGTCCCGGAGCCAAGGTTTTTGTGGAGGTTGGGCAAACCGTATCTGCGGGCGACACACTATGCATCATCGAAGCAATGAAGCTATTGAATGAAATCGAGGCCGACCAAGGCGGCATTATCAAGGCGATTCTGGTCGAGAACGGTCAACCGGTGGAATACGGCGAGCCGATGTTTATTATTGGCTGACAAAGTGTCGGGATCGGCGGGGTTTAAGCTGCACAGATAGACTCAAATATCATTTGGCAGGAAGAATACATAGCGATCCCTGCTTGATTCCTGCAATTATCCCGGCAATACGGCCAAATCATTTAATAGGCACTCCATGTTTGAAAAAATCCTCATCGCCAACCGCGGCGAAATCGCTTTACGTATCCAGCGCGCCTGTCGAGAAATGGGTATCAAGACAGTCGCTGTCCACTCCGAAGCGGATGCTGATGCCAAATACGTCAAGCTTGCCGATGAATCGGTCTGTATCGGTCCAGCCGCCTCATCGCTCAGCTATCTGAATGTGCCGGCCATTATCAGCGCAGCGGAACTCACCGATGCCGAGGCAATTCACCCCGGTTATGGTTTTTTATCCGAAAATGCCGATTTTGCCGAGCGCGTGGAATCCTCCGGCTTCGTATTTATCGGTCCGCGCCCGGAAACCATCCGGTTGATGGGCGATAAAATATCTGCCAAAGACGCCATGAAAGCCTCTGGCGTACCGTGCGTCCCGGGTTCTGACGGTGCATTGCCGGACAATCCGGAAGAAATCATGCGCATCGCCAACAAGGTCGGTTACCCGATCATCATCAAGGCAGCCGGCGGCGGTGGCGGACGCGGCATGCGCGTGGTACACAGCGATGGCGCACTCCTCAATGCGGTGGCCATGACCCAGGCCGAAGCGCAAAGCGCTTTCGGGAACCCGGTGGTTTACATGGAGCGCTATCTCCAAAAACCCAGGCACATTGAAATTCAGATATTGGCTGACGAGCACGGTCATGCCATTCACCTCGGCGAGCGCGACTGTTCCATGCAGCGCCGTCACCAGAAAATACTCGAGGAAGCACCGGCGCCCGGTCTGGACCGCAAGCTGCGTGACAAAATCGGCGAACGCTGCGCCGCCGCCTGCCGCAAAATCGGCTACCGTGGCGCCGGCACATTTGAATTCCTCTATGAAGATGGCGAATTCTTCTTTATTGAAATGAACACCCGAGTGCAGGTCGAGCATCCGGTTACCGAACTTATTACCGGCGTGGATATCGTGCAGGAACAAATCCGCATCGCAGCCGGCGAAGAATTGCGCTACAAGCAAAAAGATATCGAGTTTCGCGGCCACGCCATCGAGTGCCGCATCAATGCCGAGCACCCCTATACTTTCGTGCCCTCACCGGGCAGATTGACCGCCTATCATGTGCCCGGCGGACCGGGAATCCGGGTGGATTCGCATGTATACCAGAACTATTTCGTACCACCGCACTACGATTCCATGATTGGCAAGCTGATCGCGCACGGCGCCACGCGCGAGCAGGCCATCGCGCGTATGCGCACCGCCCTGTTGGAAATGATCGTGGAGGGCATCAATACCAACATTCCGCTGCACCAGGATTTGATGTACGACGCTGCATTTGTGGAGGGCGGCACCAGCATCCACTATCTTGAGCAAAAGCTCGCCAAGCCGACCATTACCTAGACACCATGCCCTGGCAATCTGTCACCCTGGCCGCTACAGCAGACGAGGCAGAACGTTTGTCCGATGCGCTGATGGACGCGGGCGCACTGTCGGTAAGCATTGAGGACGCCGCCGCCGGCACCACTGCGGAAGCCCCCATTTTCGGTGAACCGGGCATGCCGGCGGACGAGTTGTGGCGCGACAACAAAGTGTTCGCCCTGTTTGCGCAAACTGCCGATGTGTCGGCGATACTGGCAGAAGC
>JBDSHM010000023.1:0-3386 GCA_039918495.1 Sulfuriferula sp.
AAACCTGGAAGTGTCGCAAATAATGTTCAATCCGAAATTCAAATCGTGGACACCCATGAATCGATCAAAACCCGCTTCAGTGTTGGCTTTCCAGCCGATGCTGCCAGAATGAACCGGACACTACTGAAATGTTATCGTTTAATAACGTGCCTTGACAATAATTGCCTAGGCACTAATATATAAGGCACTCAATGTCAGACAGAAAATCGTACCCAGTGAATTTACCCAAGGAAGATTTTTATACCGAAGTGAACTACACGCCCGACGAGTCGGTGGGTTACTTGCTACGTGGTGCCTGGCAGGCTTTACTCAAAAACATTGATACTGAAATGCAGATACTTGATTTGACCTGCATGCAATGGGGACCATTGTTGCTTATAGCCAAGGGTTGTTGCGATAGTGTCGCAACCTGTGCCCAGGCGAATTACACCGATAGCGGTGCGATGACACGCATGCTGGATCGCCTGGAAAGCAAAGGCCTGCTGCGCCGAGTGCGCAATCTGGAAGATCGACGCGTTGTAAATATTGAGTTAACCCAAGCGGGAAAAGAAGTTACTCAAAAAATTCCTGCGCATCTGGTCAAGGTGCTCAATCGACATCTGGAAGGTTTTAGCGAAGCCGAATTCCAGCAATTCAAGCAAATGCTGCGTCGTTTTACGGCGAATGGCGGTACATCAAACGGTGCCATATGAAATTCGTATTCACTATGCATCGCACGATACCAACGCTGGGTTTGACCCTGTTGCTCCTGGGGCTTGGCGGGTGTGCGAGTTTTGCCGGGATTCATACTCAGGCGAAAATGATTCAACCCCAATCATTGAGTCCGGCTCGACAGGATGACCAGAATGCGAATTCATTTCCCACTCAAAATTGGTGGGAGGATTTTGCCGATCCACAGCTGAATGCGCTGATTGAGCAAGCCATTATTGCCAATCCCAGTATCAAAATTGCTGAAAGCCACGTAATCGAGACACAGGCATCCGCGACTGCCATAGGTAGTGCTCGTTACCCCCAGCTAAACGGCGAAGTAAAGTCAACGCGGGAACGTCTGAGTGCAACCAGCATTTATCCGCCGCCGCTAGGAGGTAGTACCGTCACAATGAATTCCGCCACTTTGACTGGTCAATGGCAACTTGACCTGTTCGGCAAAAATCGTGCAGCACTGGATGCGGCCATTGGTCAGACACGCGCGGCAGAAGCGGATGCGCAAGCGGCACGCGTGCTGGTAGCTGCCAATATTGCCCAGCAATATTTCAACCTGGCACGTTTGCAGATGCAACAAAATCTGGATCGTTCCATGTTGCGGCAACGCGAACATACCCTGGATCTGGTCGAGCAACGCGTCAGCGCAGGTCTGGATACCACACTGACGCAGCGCCAGGCGCAAGCCGAAGTACCGCAAATTCGCCGCGATCTGGCAGCGCTGGACGAGCAGGTCGCACTTGCCCGACATGGTCTGGCGGTTTTGCTGGGAGCAGAGCCCAGTGCCATGGACCCGCTAGTTACGCATTTACCCAGTGTGGCACTGCCCAATGTTCCCCGTCACCTTCCTGCGGAATTGCTGGGGCATCGTGCCGATGTCGTTGCCGCACGCTGGCGCGTAGAGAGCGAATTACACGGCATACAGGAAACGCGTGCGGAATTTTATCCCAACATCAATCTTAGCGCCTTTATCGGTTTCGAGTCTCTCGGGCTGTCGAAATGGTTGAGTGCGGGCAGCCGGACACTGGGTGTCGGACCCGCGCTCAGCTTGCCGATTTTTGATGCGGGATTGCTACGCGCCAAGCTTCGAGGCAAGACGGCAGGCGCAGATGCCGCGATTGAAAATTATAACGCCACCGTTTTGAACGCCATGCGCAATGTGGCTGACCAACTTTCCTCCTGGCGCGCGCTGCAGGTTCAGTTGCAAGAGCAGACATCAGCACAAGCCTCGGTGAGTAGCGCATATGAATTGGCACTGACGCGCTATCGGGGCGGCCTGACCAACTATTTGGACGTCCTCACTGCAGAAAATGCCGTACAGCAGCAACATCGTATCCTGATTGACTTGCAAGCAAGAGTTTATGAACTTGATGTTGCGGTGATGCAGGCGCTCGGTGGCGGGTACGCTACAGCGGACCAAGCGGTTCAATTATCAAATAATCGCCACAATACGGGGAACCAGAATGAGTGAGCAAGCCGTATCCGAACAAAAACAACCCGCAAGTCCTCAAGGTAAACCGAGGCAGCGTAAAAAGTGGCTGCTGATTCTGATCGCTCTCTGCGTAGTGACAGCAATCGCTTACGCGGTGCATTGGTACATACTGGGACGCAATTTTGAATATGCCGATGATGCCTATGTGGCCGGCGACATTGTGCAAATTACGCCACAGGTAGCCGGAACAGTGGTCGCAATTGGTGCAAACGAAACCGATTACGTCAAAGCAGGGGACGTATTAGCCAAGTTGGATGGTACGAATGCCCGCTTGCATTTGCAAGAGGCTGAAGCCCAGCTTGCCCAAACCGTGCGCGAAGTTCGTACCCTGTATTCAAATAATGGCAGTCTGGCCGCAACGGTGAAGCGCTACCAGGCTGAATTAAATCAGGCACAAGTTGATCTGGTCAGTACACAAACCGATTTGGCACGCCGACAAAAGCTTTCCGGCTCAGGCGCCGTATCGCAAGAAGAATTGCAACATGCTCAGACGACAGTCAACAATGCCCGAAACCATGTGGCCGTTGCCAAAGCACAACTGAATGCGGCACAAGAACAACTCCATTCAAATCAGGAGGTTACGGCTGGTACAACCGTCCGCAACTATCCCAAGGTTATTGCAGCGGCTGCCCAGGTTCGCCAGTCTTATCTTGATTTAAAACGCGATGCGATTCTGGCCCCGATGGATGGCTATATTGGCAAGCGGCAAGTCCAACTCGGCCAGCGCGTGGCGATAGGTGCGCCCCTGATGACGCTCATTCCTCTGAAACGAGTCTGGGTGGATGCGAATTTCAAGGAAACCCAGTTGGGTAAGATGCGAATCGGGCAACCAGTCATTCTGCATGCTGATTTATACGGTAGCAATGTGACCTATCACGGCCGGGTTTTTGGCATGGGCGCAGGCACGGGTGCAGCATTCGCCTTATTGCCTGCGCAGAATGCCACCGGTAACTGGATCAAGGTGGTGCAGCGCATCCCGGTACGGATTGCACTTGACCCGAAAGAAGTCTCTGCCCACCCGCTGCGCGTCGGTTTGTCCATGGAGGCGACCGTTGATGTTTCCAATCAGGATGGTGGCGTGCTGGCGGCTACTCCCCCCGGCAAAATGGTGGCGGAAACGAACGTGTATGGTAATTTTGATCACGCTGCCGATATGCTCATCACCCAAATCATATCGAATAGCCTGGGCGAA
>JBDSHM010000024.1:0-2002 GCA_039918495.1 Sulfuriferula sp.
TGAGTTGGCATCCACGGATGCCAACGGCGATATGGCGCAGATTACGGCGCAGGTCAAACAGAAACTCACGGCCAGCGGCTTTACCATCGTCGGCAGTTATGCGCCTTATACGGATTTGAAACTGGCCAGTGGTGCCACGGTGTCTGCGGATGTGATCGGGGTGACCAATGCCGCGCTCAAGCAAGCTGCCGGTCAGACTGAATTCGGGGGCTATGCGGCGGTACAGCGGGTGACGGTGACCAAGGTGAATAACCAGGTGCAGGTGAGTTATACCAATCCGGTGTATATGTCGAATGCGTATCGCCTGAAGAACAATCTGGAAGGCGTGGACGCGCAATTGAAAAAGGCGCTGGGCAGTGAGGAGGCGTATGGGTCTGCCAAGGGGTTGTCAGCTTCTGGTTTACGTGATTATCACTATAAGATCATGATGCCTTATTTTACGGATCCGGATACCTTGGCTGAGTATGGGAGTTATCAGGAGGCGCTGAATGCGGTCAATGCAGGTCTGGCTGCGCATCATGGCGGGACGACGAAGGTCTATCAGGTGGCGATTCCCGGCAAGGATGAGACGCTGTTCGGGGTGGCTTTGTCTGGTAAGGGGGATGCGTGCAGTGGGGATGCGCATATCATGAGCAAGATCGATTTCAGGGACATTAAATCCACTGGCCATTTGCCCTATGACATTCTGGTTTCAGGCGGCAAGGTCTATGCATTGGGGGCCAAGTTCCGCATCGCGATTAACTTTCCGGATTTGAGTATGATGGGCTCCAATAGCTTTATGAGCATTATGTGCGCGCCCGGCGCCATCGAAAAATCACTGAAAGAAGCCGCTAAAGGCGCTTAATACTCGATAAAATATTTACAAGAGGCCCAATCGCTGCTTGTCATCCCAAGCAGCGATTGGGGACTAGGGCCCAGATCCACCACTTATTTTGACATCGGCCGCGACTACACCCAGGCCATCCAATACATATAGATTTCTTTATGTATTATGAATATGAAGAAGTCTCGACTTTGTTGCTGTCGAATGACAATCGCGTTATTCGATATAGATCACAGTGCTTTCATCAATGGCTTAGCAGAATAGTGTGGCGATGCCACATCTTTCTGTTCCGTTAACCGCTGATAGCAAGAGCGGACACGCGAAGCAACGCCTTTAACACACCACTGTAGAATTGACTGTACAGTTGTGGCGCGCAAGAATGAGCTCTTGAAAAAGAAAGCAGTGAAGGCGAAAGCTAGGTGCATTCTGTGGCGGAGAGGGCGGGATTCGAACCCGCGTTAGGATATTATCCTAAACACGCTTTCCAGGCGTGCGACTTAAGCCGCTCATCCACCTCTCCGGAATGTCATTTGCTGAGGCAAAGCAATGCTTATCGACCACCCCAGAAAGGGCGCAAGAATACCGGAGAAGGCGTTTAACAGCAAGGTGTTTATCGTCTGACAATGCCTCTCCATGAGAAAAATGGTATGATTAGCCGCTGTTAATATTGCTCGAAACAAGGCGTTTTGCATGGCGTATGCCGAACTTTCATTACTGGAACAACTCGCTACCAACAGTTCTCCCTATCATGACCCGCTATTGCGACTGAATTGGGATACGCTGGACACCAAAGCATACTGGCTCCCGCCTACCGCTATTTCTCTGTTTGGAACACGGGAATATGAAGGGCTAGCTGAAAACACACGCATTCGTCTGTCGCAATATGAGTTCACTGGCTTTATTCAGGCTGGCTTGTGGCTTGAGGCCATCTTTGTCGAACGTCTGTCTCGCAACTTGAAACACACCCAATCAGCTCAGGAACTCGCTTATTACCTGCACGAGATACGTGAAGAATCCGGGCATAGCCTGATGTTTCTTAAGCTGATGGAAAAAAGCGGATTACGTTTACCCGGCGTTTGGCGGAATCGTCCTCGCACAGCTGATTTTCTTGGCCGCCATGCCCCAATTAATACCACGCTATTCTGGCTGGCAGTGACAATAGGTGAAGAAGTGCCGGAT
>JBDSHM010000025.1:0-1807 GCA_039918495.1 Sulfuriferula sp.
GAAAAACGGCGGCGCCGACGAGATTTCTATCACCGGTGAAGACAGCGTCTAAATTACCCAGGGGATTTTAAACTCATGAATCCCCTGAAATTCAAAAAAGATAATTTAATTAATCAGATTGAATGCAAGGAGAATGAATGGGTAAATATCTGATCGGATGGTTATTGGGAATACCTGCCGTAGTGCTCGTAGTAGTTTATTTTTTCGTACATTAAACGCATTTTAACCACTTTTAAAGGAAAACATCATGGAAACAACTACCCACAATTCAGGTTTAAATCCCGGTCAAATGGGAAAGTCTGCAGCAGGAAACATTGGTGAAGCCAGTGCCGGAGCGCATCAGACAATAGACAAGGTGTCGGAAGCGGCGCGGCCCGCAGTGGATCGGGCGGCTACGGGTGCCCATCAGGTGGTTGACAAGTTGGCTGGAGCGGCAGCGAACGCGGCTGAAACACTGGGTGTGAAAGGCGAACAGCTGAAAGAGGCGTCCGCGCGCACAACGGAGAGCCTACGTGGCTACGTGCGCGATAACCCACTTGCCGCCGTAGGGATTGCCGTTGCAGCCGGTATTGTGCTCAGCAAGTTTATTAATACCCGCTCCTAAATCGCTGTTTATGACGGATCGCGTTTCCGACATCGCTGAGCAAGAAGCCGCACCTGCGGCTACCAGCCTATTGGAGGATGCCAAATCAATTTGGCTGGAACTCGTTGGGCTCCTCCACGATCGACTTCAAATAGCTGCCCTGGAAACGAAGCTGGCGGGAGAAAGACTCGCCGCAATAGTGGCGATGAGTGTCATCGTAGCAGTACTCGCGGTTAGCACTTGGCTGGGTTTAAATGGGGCGGCCATATTATGGCTGATTGATATGGGATTAATGCCGAGTATCGCCCTGTTGGTTGGGGTTCTTTTCAATGTGATATTGGCCGTCTTGTTTTTTCTGACAATACAACGGGAACGCCAGAAGTTGGGATGGCCAGCTACCTTACGCAGCTTGCAACCCATGGAACGCAAAGGAGTGAACGGTGAAAATCCATAACCCCAATCCGTCAGACTCCCGCTCCCTGACAGAGCAAATTGATGAGTTGGAACAAAGCATTGAGTTGAGACGTTATCTTATTGAGAGAAATATCTCCGCGCTCAGGCGAGATGCGCGCAAACGCCTGGCCACGCCTCAAGCCTTATTTACTTCGGCAGGATTGGGTATGGCTGTTGGGGTCATACTCCGGAAACGGTCCAATGCGACCAAATCGCGGAGCGACACATGGAAACTAACTCAGGTATTGACTAACCTATTCAAAATCGCCGCTATTGCTCGCACTCTAGCGGCGACCCTGCCTTCCCGGTCACACGACATGACTGAGCCTGATCCTTTTTAGCGGGAATAGGATGACACGCCCTTATCTGAATTTACGAATTTTTACTGGTAATTATTGAAATATTTAGGCTCGAAACAAATATCAAAATCAAGAGGCTTTGTATGAGACATCTTATTAGTTCGTGTGCATTTTTATTGATTACCCAATCGTTCGCCTCGCTTGCCGCCCAACCCCCTGCTGATCTCGCAAACGCGAAGCCCGACAACAGCATTCAGCCGGGCGCCGCATCGACTACCGATATACCTATGGAGAAAGGTGGCCCGTACGATAGGGTTTATTATCCGGAAAACCTGCCTAGTGCAGAGGACGCAAAACATTTTCCGAGCACCTGGGAATTTTTAGGCTCGAATCCGCAGCACAATGCGGCTTTCAATTTGCAAGCAGATGCGCCGTCATGGCTCATGGATGGTGCGGAGTGGAAATTTGCCGA
>JBDSHM010000026.1:0-2674 GCA_039918495.1 Sulfuriferula sp.
GTTCCAATGCCATCGGCCTGTTCTATCCATACATAGAAGAAAAAGGCGTAAGAATGATTGGTGTTGAAGCTGGCGGTCACGGCATAGCCAGCGGATCGCATGCCGCACCGCTGACTTCCAACAGCAAAGTGGGCATATTGCATGGAAATCGCGTTTATCTGATGCAGGACGAGAACGGACAGATTATTGAGACCCACTCCATTTCTGCGGGTTTGGACTATCCCGGTGTAGGCCCTGAACATTGTTGGCTCAAGGATACGGGCCGGGCTGAATATGTGGCGATTACCGACGAGGAAGCGCTAAAGGCTTTTCACGACTTATGCCGCTTTGAAGGTATTATCCCGGCGCTTGAATCCAGTCACGCCTTGGCTCATGCAGCAAAAATTGCACCTGATATGGGCAAAGACAAGGTTTTGCTGGTCAATCTTTCCGGTCGCGGCGACAAGGATATTAATACGGTTGCCAAGCTGTCAGGCATTTCACTTTAGGTTCATCATGTCACGTATACAAAGCAAATTCGCAGCACTCAGCAAGCAGGGTCGCAAAGCACTGATACCTTTCCTGACCGCAGGCGACCCAAACCCCAAGGTAACAGTAGCCATAATGCATGCTATGGTTGACGCTGGCGCCGACGTGTTAGAACTGGGCGTGCCTTTTTCGGATCCTATGGCGGATGGACCGGTTATACAGCGCGCATCGGAACGCGCCTTGAAGCACCATGTGGGATTGCGCGATGTTTTGCAAATGGTTGCCGAATTCCGCTCTAAAGACCTGTCGACACCGGTGGTGCTGATGGGCTACGGCAATCCTATCGAGGCCATGGGTTGGGAAACGTTTTCCAAAAGTTGTGCAGATGTAGGCGTGGATGGCGTGCTGACTGTTGATTTTCCGCCGGAAGAGAGCCACGATGCTTTCGAACATCTGCAGGCACAGGGTATCGATCCGATCTTTCTGATTGCGCCAACAACCAATGAAACACGTATCAAGCTGGTGGCAAAGCTTGCACGAGGTTATGTCTATTATGTTTCACTCAAAGGCGTAACCGGTGCGGGCAACCTTGATTTGAGCAATGTGGCGGAGAAAATTCCACAGCTACGCAAACACATTTCCATACCTATCGGTGTTGGCTTCGGCATCAGGGATGCAAAGACCGCCAGGGCGGTATCCGAATTGTGCGATGGCGTGGTGGTGGGTAGTCGCATTGTTCAGGAAATTGAAAACTCAAATGAAAAACAACTTCTGGAGAATGTTTCCAGATTAATAAAAGAATTGCGTAATGCAATTGATAAAGTCTGATCGGAGAGCTTAAGTTATGAGTTGGTTCCAAAAACTATTACCACCAAAAATCAAGCGCAGGGACAGTGCGGACACTAAAAAAAGCGTGCCGGACGGCTTATGGCACAAATGCCCCTCTTGCCAGGCAGTGCTCTATCATGCGGACCTGGAAAAAAACCTGAGCGTTTGCCCAAAGTGCAATCATCATCATCGTATAACCGCTCGTACGCGACTGGACTGGCTGCTGGATAGTGAAGGACGCTTCGAAATCGGTGCGGAAGTCTTGACGGTAGATACGCTGAAATTCAAGGATAGTCGTAAATACAGCGAGCGGCTTACCGCGGCAAAGAATGATACCGGCGAGGATGATGCGCTGGTTGTACAACAGGGCAGTATTCATGCAGTGCCTGTGATCGTGGCGGCTTTTGAATTCAGTTTTATGGGCGGTTCCATGGGTTCGGTAGTGGGCGAGCGATTTGTGCGCGGTGTGCAATTGGCAATTGAGCAGCAGATAGCCTTTGTCTGTTTCGCCGCCAGCGGTGGCGCGCGCATGCAGGAAGGATTGCTGTCGTTGATGCAGATGGCGAAAACCTGCGCAGCTTTGACCCAGTTGAGCGAGGCGCAATTGCCGTTTATTTCCGTGCTTACCGATCCGACCATGGGCGGTGTATCCGCCAGTTTTGCCTTCATGGGCGATGTGGTGGTGGCCGAGCCCAATGCGCTGATCGGTTTTGCAGGTGCACGTGTCATTCAGCAAACTGTACGTGAGACACTACCGGAAGGTTTCCAGCGTGCAGAATTCCTGCTGGAACACGGCGCCATCGATATGATAGTGGATAGACGCAATATGCGCGATCAGCTCACCACGCTGATTACATTGCTGAGCAAGCAGCCGGCCGCAGTTCCGCTGGCGGCCTGAAAACTTATTCAGGATACAACAAGTATCGGGCATTGCTACCGCTATGGACGAAATGCCTGAAACGCTAAAAGACTGGCTGATTCATCTCGAATCCCTGCACCCCAAAACCATCGCGCTTGGCTTGGAGCGTGTAGCCGAGGTTAAAAATCGCCTCGATCTGAATCCATCTTTCCCCTGCATCATAGTGGGTGGTACCAACGGCAAGGGCTCGGTTTGTGCCATGCTGGAAGCAATACTGCATGCTGACGGATACCGCGTAGCCTGTTATACCTCGCCACACCTCCTGAAATATAACGAACGCGTACGCATAGCAAAAATAGTAGTCAGTGACGATGAACTTTGCGTGTCATTTGGAGAAATCGAGCAGGCAAGGGGTGATATTGCGCTCACCTATTTTGAATTTGGCACGCTGGCCGCGATGCAATGCTTTATTTCTCATGAGGTCGATGTCGCAATACTGGAAGTGGGTTTGGGCGGCAG
>JBDSHM010000027.1:0-7048 GCA_039918495.1 Sulfuriferula sp.
GATATCGGGATGCGCCTCAATATATACCTGCATGATGAGCACCGAGGCAGCAATCAGCAGCACACCCGGAATGGAATTGAGTGTGGTGTACAGATATTGGATCAGATCATCCACCCAACCGCGGAAATAGCCCGCCACAATTCCCAGCAACAACGCAAATGGCAACATGACCAACGTCGTCAATGTGCCGATAACCAGGCCGGTGCGGATGCTTTTCAACGCACTGTAGAGGACGTCCTGACCTACCTTGTCAGTACCGAATACGTGATAAGCCGCAGCGAGTTGAGCCATCACCAAACCCAGTACTAACAAGATTGAACAACTAATCAGTAGAGTACGCCAAGGCATCGTATAGCTACCGCGTAGCAGGCGAATGACTGCAGTAGTCAAGCCGATTGACTGGTGGCGTGCCAGCAATACACTTAACAGTAATGCGAGCAGTAGCGTTAATGCCAAGCCTTTTAGGGTGCCCAATAGGATCCGTTTCAAAATATCGTGTTCCCACTGTGAAGACGGGTCCGTCAATTGAGCGCCCCCATATTTCAGTCGCGGATAATTTCGTACGGTACTGCCATTGGCTAAAACAATGGCTTCCTTGGCATAAAGATGAGTTGCCAACGGTGCCGAGTAGGTTTTTTCCTTGTCTGCCCGAAGTGCGGGAAGCATGGCATCGAGCGCACTGAGCACCTCCACTCCGTACTGGACCGGTTGCCCGGCTTTTATCGCCAGGGCGGGTCGATAATGCAGCGAATCCAGCAAACCGATCACCACGAATACAATCAGCACCACGGCCGCTGCCATGCCGGTTGGATTCGTCAGCACACGTCGCCACGGTGCGCGCAGATGGTCGTGACGACGCACATACCAGGCAAATAATCCTATTCCCGCCAACAACAGGAATATCAGCGCATCGGTCCACAGGATTACCGGCTTGAAGATCATTGCAGCCGCACCCTTGGATCAGCCAGCGTGTAGGAAATATCCGTCAGCAACAAGCCGAAAATATAGAGTGCAGAACCGATGAATACCATGGCACGTACAATGGCAAAATCCTGTGACTGAATGGCATCGATGGTATAGCTGCCCAGCCCCGGAATGCCGAAAAACGATTCGGTAATCAGACTGCCCATGAACAACAGCGGCAACACGACCACCGCGCCGGTAAGGATCGGAATCATGCCGTTCTGTAATACATGACGGAACAGCACGCGCCACTCTGATAAACCCTTGGCACGCGCGGTGCGTACGTAATCCTTACCGATTTCTTCGAGAAAAATGGTACGGTACCAGCGCGCACCACTGCCTATCCCGGCCACGATGGAAACCACAACAGGCAGGATAATAAAACGCAGTCCGTCTATGCCACCGCTAAAACCTGAAATCGGAACCAGATGCCACAGCTTGGCGATGAGGAATTGCCCTGCGATGATGTAAAATAAACCGGAAATCGACATCAATCCCACGCACAGCACGACTCCCCAGAAGTCCAGATAGGTGGCGCGAAAAAACACCATCAACAAAGCGAAGGTAATGTTCACTAGCAATCCGATGACAAATACCGGCACCGCAATCGCCAGACTGGGACCAGCACGGGTCTTGATCTCATGCCAGATATCACGCCCGTCGTCGGCACTCCCGAAATCAAGCGCAAACATGCGTACCGATTTCTCGAAAAAAATAGTGTGTGTGATTTTCTTGATCCCCGATGCGCTGGCGTCATAAAACAATGGCGTTGCATAACCGTGCTCTGCTTTCCAGTTACTGATTGCCTGCGGCGTGACGCGCTTCGTGCCCAAGTGCATGCGCGCCATATCGTCCGGCGTATTGACCACAAAAAACAGGGCGAAGGTAAGCAGGTTCACACCAATCAATATCGGGATGGCGTATAAAATACGACGCAACAAGTAGGTGATCATCGTGCGGCACTCCGTTCGCGCTGCCGCCACGTCCACAGCGCAGGTGCCAACGCCGCGATCAGCGCCAGTAATAACCACAGCACTGGCCAGAGCACGGGTTGATTCCACTGGTCCCGTAATTGCTCGCGCAATTGTGGGTCGATACGCCGGTATTTCAAAGTATTGTTGGCCATCACATTGGGCTTGCTGGGTGCGACCCAGGCCTGGCTCAGGCTGAACGCCTTCGGAAAAAATCCGAACAGCCAGGGTGAATCCGCGCGCACGATGCTCACCATGCGGTCGATGATAGCTTGGCGCTCAGGGCCGTTATCCAGATACTTCATTTGGTCGAACAACTGGTCGTATTCCCGATTGCGGTAATTCGCTGCATTTTCACCGTTTTTCCCGACTTTCATATTCGGACCATAGAGCAGGAACAGAAAATTTTCCGGGTCGGGATAATCCGCATTCCAGCCCCATTCGAATATCTGCTCCGCACCGCGCCGCATTTTGTCCTGAAAGCGGTTGTAATCGGTACTGCGCAATACCAGCTGGATATTCAGCTTGGCAAACTGTTTGGTCATCCAGCCCAGACGTGATGTGGCATCCGGACCATTCGCTGCGGTATCGAAATGCAATACCAGTGGTGCCCCGGTTTTGGCATCGCGCCCATCCGGATAACCTGCTTCTGCTAAAAGGCGTTGGGCTTCACTGATCGAGCGCCGCACCGGCTTGCCATTGACCAGACGGTACACGAGCGGATTTACCCCGGCCGCACCGCTCTCGTAGCCGAATATTCCTGGTGGAATCGGTCCTTGTGCAGGAATGCCGCGCCCATTGGCAAAAATGGAAATATATTCTTCGTAATCCACGGCAATGGCGATCGCCTGACGCAATTTGCGTGCGCGCTCCGTATATCCACCGACAACCGAATCAAGCATATTGAAGCCCATATAGCTGCTTGTTGGCCGCACCGCCGTAGTCAGCCGGATGCCCTTGGCGCGCATTGCCTCGGATGGTTGTGCCTTGCCCTGGGCATTGATCTGAACAGCCTGGTCGAAGCTATCCGAACTAATGCCTGAGGAATCATAGTAACCCTGTAAAAATTTGTTCCAGTAGGGAATGGTTTCCTTTTCCAGGCTGAAAACCACCTTGTCGATAAACGGTAATGGTTTGCCGGCGTCTTTTAACAAACCGGCGGCTGCATCTCCCGGCTCGCCTGTGCGAGGATAAACCTCGCTATGGAAATTCGGATTTTTCTCCAGCACCATTTGACGGTTGGGGTTGTTCCGGGTCAGCATGTATGCACCTGTGCCGACGGGATACCAATCCAGATTCAGATTGCGTTCAGCCATGCCGGGCTGAGCGTAGAAGCGGTCTGCTTCAGGTGGCACCGGCGCAAAAAAAGGCATCGCCAGCCAATACTTAAACTGCGGATATTTGCCCCGTAATTTGATGCGGTAAGTGTAACGATCTACCACTTCTGCGCCGGTCAGAGGATAACGTTGCAAATCGGGATATGTTCCGCGCGGCAAGGTATGCGCTATTTTTTCCAGTCGTGCAGCATAGTCTTTCAGACCCAAGATGTATTCTGCCATCACGCCAAGTATGGGCGCGTTAAGCTGTGGCGCTGCAAGCCGCTTAATCTCATAAACATAATCCTCCGCCACCAGCTCTCGCGTACCGGTATGAGTAAAATCGGCCAATGTCTGGATTCTCTTCCAATCGCCGGGCCTCATATTCTGGTAACGCAGTTTGCCGTGGATATCTCTTGCGAAAGCTGGATGGGGCTGATAGTAAATACCATGCCGAATATGAATTTCATATACGCTTTCGGCAATTATGGAAAGCGGTGCACTGGCGGGTAAACGCTTGCCCGCAACATCATAGTAAGTCACCGTCGGCATTTGAGTTGCAGTCAACGGGACGAGCGTATAGGGTCGCTTCAGATAATGATACTGCAAGGGAGGTTCGTAAATCTGTGCAGTAAATTCTGCCTCATTGCTGGCATAGGAGCGCGCCGGATCGAGATGTTTTGGTCGTTCTTCGAATGAAGAATAAAGAATATTGCTGCCACGTTCGGCAGTGGGATATGGGTCGTTCAGGGGACCATTGCCGCATGCGTTCAACAGCAAAGGTAATACCAGCACGACAATAAGCTGAAAAACATTCATATCGCGCGAGTTTAACCCAGCCTGTGACAAGCGTCACGGCGCAAGAGGTATAATGTTCAGGCATTTTTACTTAAGGAAAAAACATGGGATTTCTCGCCGGCAAACGCATCCTCATCACGGGTCTGATCAGTAACCGCTCCATTGCCTACGGCATCGCCCAGGCATGTAAACGCGAAGGCGCCGAACTGGCTTTTACTTATCAGGGCGAGAAGATCAAAGATCGGGTCACAGAGTTTGCCAGAGAATTCGGCAGCGAACTGGTGATGTCTTGCGACGTCGCCAGCGATGATGAAATTACGCAATTATTCAGCGATCTAGGGCGACACTGGGACGGTCTGGACGGCATCGTTCACGCGATCGCTTTCGTGCCCAAAGAAGCACTGGCCGGCGATTATCTGGATTCAGTCACTCGCGAAAACTTTCGCATCGCTCATGACATCAGCTCCTATAGTTTCGCCGCTTTGGCAAAAGCAGGATTGCCAATGATGCAAGGCCGGCGTGCGGCGCTGCTCACCCTGAGTTACCTGGGCGCCATTCGCACGTTACCTCACTACAATGTCATGGGACTGGCCAAGGCCAGCCTTGAGTCCAATGTCTATTACATGGCGCAAAGTCTGGGGCCCAAAGGTATTCGCGTCAATGCCGTCTCAGCGGGACCGATTAAAACACTGGCGGCCAGTGGCATATCGGATTTTGGCAAGATATTGAAATATGTGGAACGAAATTCACCGCTACGCCGCAATGTAACCATCGAAGATGTGGGCAATACCGCTGCTTTTTTGTTGTCGGATCTGGCGAATGGGATTACGGGTGAAATTACCTACGTGGACGCAGGATTCAATACGACAGCTGGCGCCGACATGGGCTGAGCCAGCCTCAATTTTCTGAATAAACCCTCCCAGCTTATGTTCATATCTGGCCAGAATATTTTCTGGCCAGATATGAACATCCCGTCAACATGAATTTAGATCAAGGTATTCAATTAGCCGGGATATCGCAATTGCTTATTGGGTAGCTTTATCCAGACTCGCGGAACGTATCTCAATCTTGGCGTGGCTCTGCAGACTAGCAAGGTAAGCTGTAAAATCCGCTTGAGCAGTCAATTGCGACAACTGACCTTGCAAGGCTTTGACTTTGGCAGCATCGGCCGGGGGCGGCGAGATGACTCGCGTTACTCTTGCCAATGTGTAGCTGCCATCTGTGTCTTCAGCGCCAACATACGCAGGGAAATGCTGCTCTGTTGCACTGAATACCGGCTCAAGCAAAGCCGGTAGTAATCCTGCAGTTTGCTGGCGGGAAATAAGCTGAAACGCACTCCACTTCACGCCAGGTTCTTTGCCGGCACGCAACTCCACCAAATCCTGCTTGCCTTGTTTTTCGGCTAGCGTAACAGCCGCGGAGTGTTTGAGCTGCTGTTCGATAGCGACACGTACTGTATCCAGTGATTGCAACGCGGCAGCTTTGTACTCAAGCAGGCGCGCTGACACCAGCGTATTCGGAGCAACTTCAGTCGCTTCAGTATTACGTTTGTTTTTCAGCACATCATTGGAAAATAACGCTTGCAACATTTTTGGATTTTCCAGCAATCCATTTTTGCCACCGCCCTTGCGACTTATCCAGCCTGAATCTGTAATCTGTAATTTAAGCGCATCGGAAACCGGTTTGAGGCTGTCTGATTGTTCATAAACCCGATTGCTGAATGTTTCCGCTGCGTCGGCAAATTGTTTACCGGCTTTTTGTGCTTGCAAGCCGCGTTCTATTTCGCTTTTGACTTCTTCAAGGCTACGTGTTCGGCCAGGCTTGATACCTGTCAATTCGATGATGTGATAACCGAATTGACTTAAAACCGGCTGACTAATGGCTCCCTTATGCATTGAAAATGCAGCATCCGAAAAAGGTTTGACCATGGCATCCCGCGTGAACCAGCCCAAATCACCACCTTGCAGGGCAGATCCGGTATCACTTGATTCACGTTTGGCGACCGCAGCAAAACTTGCTGGATTCGCTTTGACCTGCTGGTATATGGCTTCAGCGCGCGCTTTGGCCGCAGCGCGTTGCTGTGCGTTGTCGCCCGCTTTTATCGCAATCAGAATATGGCTGGCCTGGCGTTGCTCCGGCTCACTGTATTTGGCAAGGTTTTGATCATAGTACTGCTTGATTTCAGCATCGCTGACCTTGATCTGATTGGCCAGCGCATCTTGCGACAGGACAACATATTGGAAACGTGCCTGTTCCGGTAAGGTATAATCGGCCTTGTGTGCGTTATACCAGTTTTGTATATCGGTTGCGCTCACGTGGACCTGATTCAAAAATTGTTCTGGGGTGAGTTTGACGGTACTGATTTCACGCTTTTGCTCATACGCATGCAAGAAACGGGCAGCGACATTAGATGGGGAAATGGAGGAAGCCTGAAACACTGAACGCACATCGTTAATTAACAACTCCTGGCGCAGCTGATTTTCAAACTCGCCGATACTCATCCCCTGTTGGCGAAGGGCCTGCTCGTAGCGAGTTTGCGAGAATTTTCCGTTTTCCTGAAAGGCGGGCAAACTGCCAATGATCTTGGCCATTTCTGCGTCTGTAACGACCATACCGGCCTTGGTGGCGGCATTGATAATCAAATGTTGATTGATGATGCCATCCAGAATGGACTGACGAATTTTTGGATCATTAAACATGGCCGGATCAAATGCGGCTCCCATGGATGCACGCATTTCCTGCTGCTGTGACTTGAGAGCCCGGTCGAATTCCGGACGCGTCACCTTGTAACCATCGACGCTGGCCAACACATCGCCACCGCCGCTATTATTAAAATAGGATTCCATTCCCCACAACATAAATGGGATGGTGATCAGCGCCAAGATCACTTTGGCTAGCCAGCCATGTGCACGTTCACGAATTGCGTCTAGCATAGTAGGTACGTTTTGACCTCATTCAAACGAAAAAAGGCGAACTCGCGTTCGCCTTTCGTATTGGCGG
>JBDSHM010000028.1:0-1718 GCA_039918495.1 Sulfuriferula sp.
ATGGCGTGCTGTTTACCAATGGCACCGGTACCGGCAAGACATACCTTGGGCTGGGTATTGCAAAACGCATGGTGCGGCAGGGTAAATCCAATGGCCTGATTGTTGTACCCAATGACAAGATGGTGGAGGACTGGACAGATAGCGCCAAAAATCTTGGGTTAACCGTGCGCGCCCTTGATGGGGTAAAAGACCCAGGCAAGGGAATCGCTGTGACCACGTATGCCAATTTTGGGCAGAATCTCACACTGGCAGACCGTCCGATTGATTGGGTAATCACCGATGAGTCGCATAACCTGATGCAGAATGCGCAGGCGACAGATACAGAGTCGTTGAACGCATTGCAAGCCATCACGCTGCACCCGGATGGGATATTTGACAGAGCGCGTATGCTACACCGGGATCTGCGCGCCAGCCTGGATCAGGCACAGGTAAATTATACCGCACTGTCCAAGGCTCGAAAGGGAATGACCGATGCTGCTGAACTCAAAGCAAATGGCATAGCAACGGAAGCAGCCAAGACGCGCCTTGACGCCATTTTGGCAGAATGGGCAGCCAAAGTAGCAGAAGTGAAGGCGCACATTGCAGCGCACCAGGGTAAAGATCGACCTCGTGTGGTGATGCTGTCAGCAACCCCGTTTGCCTACGAAAAAAACGTATCACTGGCAGCTGGATACCTGTATCAATTGGGCGAGCAGAATACCAGCGGCGGCTACAATACCCCGAGTCCAATGGGTGCCTTCATGATCCAGCACTTTGGGTACCGCATGCGTTATGGAAAGCTGACGACGCCCGATGCAAACGTAGACAGTGGCTTGATGCAGCGCCAATTCAATACCTACCTGCGCAAAGAAGGTGTGCTATCTGCCCGCATCCTTGATGTCGATTACGACTATGACCGCAAGTTCGTGCTGATTCCGTCAGCCATCGGCCGGAAAATTGACGAGGGCTTGGAATATCTGCGGGAAGAAGACAGCGGCAGATATTACCCGCTGTATGAAGCAGCACAAAAAAAGTTCGACTATCTTTCACGTTTGCGCTTGCTGGAAGCGCTCAAGGCAGAAGCAGCAGTTTCATACATCAAGGAACACCATGCGCTTGGACGAAAAGTTGTCGTATTCCATGATTACAATGACGGCGGCGCATTCAATCCGTTCAGTTTTTCGCAAGTGGCAGATGATAACGTAGTCACATCACGCGTCAAGAACGCTGAAACCGGAGCTGCAGAAACTGCCACGGTAAAGGTTAATGACCTGATAAATGAATTCAATGCAAAACGGCCTGACCTGGCTGATATAAACCTCAACGGCTACAGCAATCCGATAGCGACACTGACGCGTGCATTTCCTGATGCGATGCAGTTCAATGGTCGCATCCCGAAAAAAGAGCGCCGCCAGAACATCCAGCAATTCAACGATGACAGCAATCCGCACGCGAACCTGTTGATCGTACAGAGCGCAGCCAATGCCGGATGGTCTGGCCATGACACTACCGGCAAGCATCAGCGCGTGGTGCTGAATCTCGGGCTGCCAACTGCACCGACCAAGGCGATCCAGCAGGAAGGCCGCATTTATCGCGTCGGCCAAGCATCTGACGCATTGTTCCGGTACATGAACACCGGTACATCATGGGAGCGTATGGCCTTTGCTTCGACCATTGCGCGCCGTGCATCTGCCGCTGAAAACATGGCGATGGGCGAACAGGCGCGCGGCCTGCTGGAT
>JBDSHM010000029.1:0-2337 GCA_039918495.1 Sulfuriferula sp.
TGCTGCCCATCCACCTTCCAGCATTCCTTTCCTGGCGCTGGGTGCCTGGATTCTGATGGTCGGCTGGTTTGGTTTTAATGTCATGTCTGCGCAAACGATAGATAAAATCACTGGATTGGTAGCCGTAAATTCGCTCATGGCGATGGTCGGCGGCACCCTGGCTGCGCTTGTATTCGGTCGTAATGACCCGGGTTTTATCCACAATGGACCGTTGGCGGGATTGGTAGCCATTTGCGCTGGATCAGACGTGATGCATCCTTTGGGAGCGCTGGCAACTGGCGTCATCGCGGGAGGATTGTTTGTGTGGATGTTCACCATTACCCAAAATAAATGGAAAATTGATGATGTATTGGGTGTATGGCCATTACACGGTTTATGCGGAACCTGGGGAGGCCTGGCTGCCGGAATATTCGGAATGAAAGCGTTGGGTGGACTCGGTGGCGTTTCGTTCATGTCGCAACTACTGGGTACTTTGCTGGGTATCGTCGTTGCTTTAGTCGGTAGCTTGATAGTTTATGGTTTGCTGAAAATGTTTGTGGGCATCCGTCTCAGTCAGGAAGATGAATTTAACGGCGCCGATCTTGCCATTCACAAGATATCGGCGACAGCGGAACGCGAAACAAGCTGGTGATAATGATGATCCAAAATAATAAAGTCTGTCGGAGCTTTACCCAGCCGGACTTCTCTCGGTAAAGCAAAAACAGCGCGATGAGTGCTTGATTCTGAGTGGGGGCGGCGCGTAACCATCGCTGGCGAGATGATTCAGAAACGCGGTGACTGGCGCGGCACCCATTTAAGCCAGATGTCGTTTCCCGTGAAAGATGATGAATCGTTTGATCCAGCGAATGTAACTCTGCTCGGTGCGCAAACTATAGTGTTAGCGAGGCATGTGTCCCGTACCTGATCTAATAGAGGGGGCGTAGTGATTGCAGCCTAATGCTGTGTTTGCATAAAGAGTCTCCAGAAAATGTCCGGTTTGCCCTGAGAATGAATGTGTCAGACGGGCTCAATGTGTGGTTTGTATTGAGATTTTTTCAACCGACGCTCAGAATGTCGCCTTATTAAGCCGACATTTCGGTCGACCAGTATACGTTAGAGCGTTCCTTTTGTATGGCCTATCGCCCCCCAACCGCCCGAATTTTTCTATTCTCTGGTGCACTTGCATTCGCTGGTGCTTTAGGGTTTTGGAGCATCCATTCCTCGGGGGTAGAAAGCGGCTTCTTTGAAGTTGGTTGGCACGCAACAGTGAGGCATATTTCTCAATCAAGCGACCCCATAGGTTTTGAAATATGGTCAACTATTTTAATTCTGGCCTGCGTCGCCTTTTCTCTTTTTGGGGTTTGGTCATTGTGGTCTGCATGGAAACTGTCGAGGTCGTAAATGGCATGCTCTAACAAGGCGCTCAACCTCGCTCCCTCCGGTCGCTGGACGGCGCTAAAGCGCCGCCGGTTAGCTCTACGTTCGGCACCACCACACCATGACTACTGACGACCAGCTCCCAACGCCAATAAAGACCAACGCCGTCGACTATGTGGCTGCGTGCGCAAAGGCCATACTGAGCACCATTCCGTTTGCCGGGTCGTTGCTTGCTGAAATAGCTGGATCGATTATTCCAAGGCAACGTATTGACCGCATTGCTGATTTCGCAGGAAAGCTCGAACAGCGCATCCAAAACCTGGAACAGAGTTCAGTGACAGATGCACTGAACGACGAAGAGTTTACAGACCTAGCCGAGGAAGCCCTTCGACAAGCGTCTCGCTCAACAACCCCTGAGAGGCGCGAATATCTTGCTGCTCTGCTTGCCAGCAGTCTTTCATCCGATGCAATTACCCACGCCGAGACAAAGCATCTGATGCGAATTCTTGGCGAGCTTACTGATGTCGAGGTAATCTGGCTCCGCTTTTATCACATTCCAACTATTGATGGAGATAAAGAGTTCAGAGAACTTCATGCGAATGTCCTCCACCAAAAATCTGCTCACCTAGGCTCGTCGGAAAGCGAAATCGATGCGGAAGCCCTACAGAAAAGCTACCGAGACCACCTTATTCGGCTTGGCCTAGTGAGTGCCGAGATAAAAAAAGGTAGCGATGGCACCCCAGAGTTTGACCCCTTTTCTGGAAACTTCAAAGTCTCATATCATCAAACAAGCCGCTTAGGGCGTCTGCTCCTGAAGCAAATTGGATTTACCACGCAGGCACGATGATAGTGCCGAACCCATCATTCCACCGGCCTCGCGCATAAAGCCACGCGGGGCCGGTGAATTCGAACGTTGGGCTCTTGAATGCTCAAAGTTTTCTGGGTAGTCTCCGACAGATTTATTGGTTTGGATCAATATGA
>JBDSHM010000030.1:0-4071 GCA_039918495.1 Sulfuriferula sp.
GGCACGCCCATCATCTTTTGGACCTGCAATTTCAGCGCCTCAATATCTTCGCCTTTTTTACCAATCACGATACCTGGTCGCGCACTATGAATCGTAATACGTGCGTTTTTAGCGGGCCGCTCGATAACGATTTTGCTTACCGAAGCATTAGCCAACTTCTTTTTCAGGAAATCGCGAACTTTGATATCTTCATTCAAGGTGGCCGCAAACGTGCGGCTACCGGCATACCACCTGGATGTCCAGTTGCGCGCGACTGCCAGGCGAAACCCAATCGGGTGTATCTTCTGTCCCATTGCTGTTCCTTATTCGTCGCCAACCGTCACAACAATGTGACAAGTCTGCTTGTTGATACGGTTGCCGCGACCTTTGGCACGCGCCATAAATCGCTTCATGGAAGGACCTTGATCAACGGTAATGACAGCGACTTTTAGCTCATCGATGTCTGCGCCTTCATTGTGCTCGGCATTGGCTATCGCCGATTCCAGCACCTTTTTGATCACGCCAGCACCTTTTTTCGGGCTGAAAGCCAGGATATTGAGGGCCTTATCCACTGGCAAGCCGCGAATTTGATCAGCCACCAACCGGCCTTTTTGCGCCGACATATGACTGCCTCGTAATACTGCAGATACTCTCATCATGGCTCCTATCTCTTGGCTTTCTTGTCTGCCGCGTGCCCTTTAAAGGTACGAGTCAGCGAAAACTCACCCAGCTTGTGGCCCACCATGTTTTCGGAAATAAACACTGGCACATGTTGCTTGCCGTTGTGTACCGCGATTGTCAATCCAATAAAGTCAGGCAGTACCGTAGAACGGCGTGACCAGGTTTTAATCGGACGCTTATCATTACCCGCGCGCGCCGCATCCACTTTTTTCTGCAGATGATCGTCAACAAACGGGCCTTTTTTAACTGAACGTGGCATAGCTATCTCTACCCTTTAACGTTTATGACGACGGCGCACGATCATGCCGCTGGTACGCTTGTTACGGCGCGTACGGAAACCTTTGGCCGGCACACCCCACGGACTGACCGGATGACGGCCCGCCGCGGTCTTACCCTCACCACCACCATGCGGGTGATCAACCGGGTTCATTACCACACCACGTACCGTCGGACGAATACCACGCCAGCGGGTTGCACCTGCCTTGCCCAAGGAACGCAAGGAATGTTCGCCGTTACCGACCTCGCCGATTGTGGCGCGGCAATCAACGTGAACCTTACGAATCTCGCCAGAACGCAGGCGCAGCTGAGCATAACTACCTTCACGCGCCAGCAGCTGCACCGAGGTGCCCGCGGAACGCGCTATTTGCGCTCCTTTGCCCGGCAACATCTCAACGCAATGCACGGTAGTGCCGACTGGAATATTCCGCAACGGCAATGTATTGCCAGCCTTGATAGGCGCATCGGAACCATTCATGAGCTGCATGCCCGCCTCAATACCCTTAGGGGCAATGACGTAGCGGCGCTCGCCGTCTGCATAACACAGCAAAGCCAGATGGGCGCTGCGGTTGGGGTCATATTCCAAACGCTCGACCTTGGCTGCAATACCATCCTTGTTGCGACGAAAATCCACTAAACGGTAATGCTGCTTATGACCACCGCCCATGTGACGCGTGGTAATGTGGCCATTATTGTTACGCCCCGCTGTTTTGCTTTTGCTCTCAACCAAGGAAGCAAGCGGTTTGCCTTTATGCAAACCGGGTGTGACGACCTTGACGACGGCGCGACGGCCGGGGGAAGTTGGTTTAACTTTAATCAGTGCCATTTTTTACTCCTACTGCCCGGCCGTGAAGTTGATTTCCTGCCCAGGCTTCAGGCAGACAAAGGCTTTTTTCCAGTCGCTGCGACGACCCATGAAACGGCCGAAACGCTTCTGTTTGCCCTTGACGTTGGCAATCTGCACGCTTTCCACCTGCACCTTGAATAACAGCTCAACCGCCGCTTTCACCTCAGGCTTGGTCGCATCAGAGGCTACACGGAAAATCACCTGCTCATATTTATCCGCAACGTAAGTGCTTTTTTCTGAAACCTGGGGCGCCAGAATGACCTGCATCAAACGCGCATCATTGAATTTAATGGGACTCATGCCAGCATCTCCTCAACCATCTTGACCGCATTTTTGGTCATCAGCACATTATCGAAATGCACCATACTAACCGGGTCAATGTGACGCGCTTCAACCACCAGCACATTAGGCAGGTTGCGTGAGGACATCCATAAATTATCATCCAGATCATCGGTCACGATCATCACGCGCCCCAAGCCCATACCCTTCAGCTTGTTAGCCAGATCTTTAGTCTTGGGTGCAGCCATGGACATACTCTCAACCACCGACAAGCGGCCATCACTGGCCAATTTCGACAGGATCGAAGCCACGCCCGCACGGTACATCTTGCGATTGACCTTTTGCGAGAAATTCTCATCAGGACTATTAGGAAAAGCGCGACCGCCTCCGCGCCATATCGGGCTGGACGTCATACCGGAACGGGCACGACCCGTACCTTTTTGGCGCCATGGCTTCTTGGTACTGTGCTTGACTGTGCGACGATCTTTCTGTGCACGGTCGCCACTACGGGCATTCGCCATATAGGCAGTGACAACCTGATGCACCAGCGCTTCGTTGTATTCGCGCCCAAACAACTCATCTGAAGCAACCAGCGTGCTGGTCGCCTTGCCTTGCTCGTTAATTACCTTCAGTTCCATTATGCACCTGCCTTCACGCTGGGGCGCACAACCACGTGTCCGCCCTTGGATCCAGGCACAGCGCCCTTGATCAAGATTAACTGACGCTCGGTATCGATACGCACTACTTCTAGTTTTTGCACAGTACGCTGAACGGCGCCCAGGTGACCGGTCATGCGCTTACCCGGAAATACACGGCCCGGATCCTGCGCTTGACCAATGGAGCCTGGTACATTATGCGAACGCGAGTTACCGTGCGACGCACGGTTGGAAGAGAAATGGTGACGCTTGATAACACCAGCATAACCCTTACCCTGCGTGGTTCCAGTCACATCCACCAACTGCCCGGCCTGAAAAATTTCCACGCTGACCATGCCACCCAGCTGCAAAGAAGCAGTGTCGGCATCAGTCAGGCGGAATTCTTTGAGCAGCGCACCCGCTTCTACAGCAGCCTTGGCGAGATGACCTGCTTGCGGTTTGGTTACGCGACTGGCGCGACGCACACCATAAGCAACCTGCACTGCAGAGTAGCCGTCAGTGGCAGGGGTTTTAATCTGAGTCACACGATTGTTCGACACATCCAGCACCGTAACCGGAACAGTAGAACCGTCCTCGGCAAATAGCCTGGTCATGCCGATCTTGCGACCGACGAGTCCTAAACTCATTTTTCTATCCTTAGCAAAAAGGCGCCGATTTCAATTGACCGGCATTTTTTATCCCCGGGAAAACCGCCCGGTACGGATACAAACTTAATTAAACTTTGATTTCCACTTCCACACCCGCAGGCAGATCCAGCTTCATTAACGCATCCACGGTCTTGTCCGTGGGGTCAATAATGTCCATCAAACGCAAGTGGGTACGAATTTCAAATTGGTCACGCGATGTCTTGTTGACGTGAGGCGAGCGCAATACGTCAAAACGCTCAATCGATGTAGGCAATGGGACTGGGCCCTTCACCACTGCACCCGTACGTTTCGCAGTCTCAACAATTTCGAGGGCGGACTGGTCAATCAGGCGATAATCAAACGCCTTGAGGCGGATGCGAATTTTTTGGTTTTGCATAGCAGTACCCTAAAGAGCGGAACATCAAACGCGAAAAGGCGGAATTATACCGCCCTTTCGCACTTTACAGCAATTACTTTTACTCGACGATTTTCGCGACCACACCGGCGCCGACGGTCCGGCCGCCTTCGCGAATCGCAAAACGCAGTCCTTCTTCCATCGCCACCGGTGCAATCAGCGCAACCGTCACCGATACGTTGTCACCCGGCATGACCATTTCGGTACCCGCCGGCAGTTCGACCGCACCGGTCACGTCGGTGGTACGGAAGAAGAACTGGGGACGGTAGCCGTTGAAGAAGGGGGTGTGACGACCACCTTCGTCTTTGCTCA
>JBDSHM010000031.1:0-10090 GCA_039918495.1 Sulfuriferula sp.
CAAAAGATGATGGGCGTGCCAGTGCATATCAATATCGAGGAAGTGCGTAAACCTGAAGTGGATGCCCAGTTAATTGCGGCCAACATTGCCAGTCAATTGGAAAAGCGCATCATGTTCCGTCGTGCCATGAAGCGTGCGATGCAGAACGCTATGCGTCTGGGTGCTCAGGGTATAAAAATCATGAGTTCAGGTCGTCTGAACGGTGCTGAAATTGCGCGTACCGAATGGTATCGTGAAGGCCGCGTTCCTCTGCATACGTTACGTGCAGACATCGACTACGGCTTTCATGAAGCTAAAACCACTTATGGCATTATTGGTGTCAAGGTTTGGGTATACAAAGGCGACGCACTGGCAAAGGGCGAACAGCCTGTAGCTACTCCAGAACCGGAAAAACGTGTAAGAAAGCCAGGAGCGAAACATGCTGCAGCCAACTAGAAGAAAGTATCGCAAAGAGCAAAAAGGCCGTAATACCGGCATTGCTACACGCGGAAACAAGGTCAGCTTTGGTGAATATGGCTTGAAGGCGATCGGGCGTGGCCGCTTAACCGCACGCCAGATTGAAGCTGCGCGTCGAGCCATGACGCGTCACATTAAGCGTGGCGGTCGTATCTGGATACGCATCTTCCCGGATAAGCCGATTTCCGAAAAGCCTGCCGAAGTGCGTATGGGTAACGGTAAAGGTAACCCGGAGTACTACGTGGCAGAAATTCAGCCTGGCAAGATGCTGTATGAAATGGACGGCGTTGATGAAGTATTGGCTCGCGAGGCTTTTCGTCTTGCGGCTGCGAAACTGCCGATTCAGACGGCGTTTGTAACTCGAATGATAGGTAGCTGATTATGAATGCTAGCGAACTTAGAACGAAATCCTCGCCTGAAATCAAGCAGGAATTGCTGGAGTTGTTGCGAGCCCAATTCAGCCTGCGCATGCAGGTAGCGACCCAGCAAACCAGTAAAACCAGTGAATTGGGTAAGTTGCGTAAGAATATTGCGCGTATCCATACGATTCAGCGTGAGAATGAACTGAAAGCGGTAAAAAAATGAGCGAAGCCGAAATCAAAATCCCGCGCAGCATGTCCGGGCGCATAGTTAGCGATAAAATGGATAAAACGGTCACGGTATTGGTTGAGCGCAAGGTTAAGCACCCGGTAATAGGCAAGGTGATGCGCATGTCCAAAAAATACCATGCCCACGATGAGAACAATGAGTTCCATGAGGGCGATATGGTGATTATTGAAGAATGCCGCCCTATTGCAAAAACCAAAGCGTGGCGTGTAGCGGCTTTGCTAAATAAAGCGCGAGCTGTCTAATAAATAGCATTGTATTTTTTATAAAAGGCTGGTATAGTCTTACGCTTTTCGTCCCGCCGGAAACGGCGATCTTCCCCGTACGGGTCCAAAACTAGCTGTCTTGGCAGGGTAACCTGGCTCGGCGGGTTAAGTTGGAGAGTTTAAATGATTCAAATGCAGTCTAGGCTGGATGTTGCTGATAACACTGGTGCGCGCTCGGTTATGTGCATCAAGGTGCTGGGTGGATCCAAGCGACGTTATGCAAGTATTGGTGACATCATCAAGGTGACCATCAAGGATGCTGCCCCGCGTGGCCGTGTCAAAAAAGGTGATGTATATAACGCCGTCGTGGTGCGCACTGCCAAAGGCGTGCGCAGACCCGATGGTTCGTTGATCAAGTTTGATGGCAATGCTGCTGTCTTGTTGAACAACAAACTGGAACCAATAGGTACACGTATTTTCGGCCCGGTAACGCGTGAACTGCGTACCGAGCGCTTCATGAAAATCGTGTCTCTGGCTCCTGAAGTGCTGTAAGGAGGCAATGTGAACAAAATTCGCAAAGGTGATGACGTTATTGTTATTGCTGGAAAAGACAAGGGTAAGCGCGGTTCGGTATTGCGTGTGCGCGATGATGACCGTTTGCTGGTTGAAGGTATCAATAGTGTTAAAAAACACGTTAAACCCAATCCGGTAAAGGGTGACGCTGGCGGCATCGTCTCCAAAGAGATGCCAATCCATATATCCAATATTGCACTATTCAATGCGACTTCCAAGCGCGCTGATCGCGTTGGATTCAAAGTTCTGGAAGATGGTCGCAAGGTCCGGGTTTTCAAGTCTAACGGCGAAGTCGTTGACGCTTAAGAGGTAGACATGGCTCGTTTACATGAATTTTATACAACCACGGTTGCCCCTCAGCTGGTTCAGCAGTTTGGCTATAAATCCGTGATGGAAGTGCCGCGTATCGAAAAAATTACGCTGAATATGGGCGTAGGCGAAGCGGTTGCAGACAAAAAGGTAATGGAGCATGCAGTAGGCGATATGCAGAAGATCGCAGGCCAAAAAGCGGTTGTTACCAAATCCAAAAAATCGATTGCGGGCTTTAAAATACGTGATGATTATCCAGTGGGTTGCATGGTAACGCTGCGTCGTGAACGCATGTATGAATTCCTGGATCGCCTGGTGACCGTTGCAATACCCCGTATTCGTGACTTCCGTGGGTTGTCCGGCAAATCTTTCGATGGTCGCGGTAATTACAATATGGGTGTGCGTGAGCAGATCATATTTCCGGAAGTTGAATACGACAAAATCGACGTGCTGCGTGGTATGAACATTACCATCACTACCAGTGCTAATACCGACGCAGAGGCGCGCGCATTGCTGGCGGCCTTTAAATTCCCGTTCAAGAATTGAGGATGTCATGGCAAAACTTGCTTTGATCAACCGTGATAAAAAACGCCGTGTAACAGTCAAAAAATACGCTGCAAAGCGTGCTGAACTGCTTGCTGCTGCCGGTAATGAAAAACTGTCTGATGAGGAGCGCTACGAAGCGCGCCTCAAGCTGCAAAAGCTGCCAAGGAATGCAAGCCCGGTTCGTTTGCGCAATCGTTGCCAGCTAACTGGTCGTCCACGCGGCGTATACAGTAAGTTTGGTCTGGGGCGCATTAAGCTGCGTGAGATCGCCATGCGTGGTGAAGTGCCGGGCATGGTTAAGGCCAGCTGGTAAGCGGGGGAATATCGAATGAGTATGAGTGATCCGATTGCAGATATGCTGACGCGTATACGCAATGCACAAAGCGTCGAAAAAGCCGGTGTGGTGATGCCAGCCTCCAAGGTTAAAAAGGCGATTGCGCAAGTATTAAAAGATGAAGGCTTTATCGACGATTTTGCCGTGCGCGAAAATGATGGCAAGCCTGAGCTGAGTATTAGTCTTAAATATTATGCCGGCCGTCCCGTTATCGAAAAAATCGAACGAGTAAGTCGTCCTGGTCTGCGTATTTACAAAGGCAGTCAGGAAATTCCTAAAGTGATGAACGGACTGGGCATTGCTATTGTGTCGACCTCGCATGGGGTAATGACCGATCGCAAAGCGCGCGCTAATGGCGTGGGCGGCGAAGTCCTGTGCATCGTGGCCTGATGAGGTATTGCAATGTCACGTGTAGCTAAAAATCCTGTTGCCGTACCCGCGGGAGTCGAAGTGATTCTGGGTGCTGATGCAATTACAGTTAAAGGCCCGTTGGGCACGCTTGTTCAGCAGGCCAGTGCCGATGTTGTTGTAGAGCGTGCGGGTGATGCGCTGCAATTCAAGGCGGCCTCCGACAGTATTCGTTCTAATGCCATGTCTGGTACCATGCGCGCCCTGCTGGCAAATATGGTGCAAGGGGTGACCAAAGGTTTTGAAAAGAAGCTTACGCTGATTGGTGTGGGTTATCGTGCCCAGGCGGCTGGAGATGCATTGAACCTGTCATTGGGTTATTCACATCCAATCGTGCATAAGATGCCAGCTGGTGTGAAAGTGGAAACGCCTACTCAGACTGAAATTTTGATTAAGGGTATTGACCGTCAGCAAGTGGGTCAGGTAGCCGCTGATGTACGCGCATATCGTAAGCCTGAGCCTTATAAAGGCAAGGGTGTACGGTATGCCGACGAAGTGGTGACGATCAAAGAAACCAAGAAAAAATAGGTAAAGGTTAATCATGGACAAGAATACCGCGCGTCTGCGCAGAGCACGCAAAACCCGTGCTCGCATTGCAGAGCAAAAAGTCACCCGTCTTGTGGTGTACCGTTCCAACTGCCATATCTACGCACAGATTATCGATGCGACAGGCGACAAAGTATTGGTCAGTGCCTCAACCGTCGAAGTCGAAATGCGCAAGGACGTTGCCAATGGCGGCAACATCAGTGCGGCAGTTGCTGTGGGCAAGCGTATCGCCGAGAAAGCCAAAGGGCTTGGCATCAGCGAAGTGGCGTTTGACCGTTCTGGATTCCGCTACCACGGACGCGTTAAGGCATTAGCCGACGCTGCCCGCGAGCATGGCCTGAGCTTCTAATTGGGGTAAACAATGGCAAGATTTGAAACAAATCAAGAGAGTACTGACGGCCTGCGCGAAAAGATGGTCGCTGTTAATCGCGTAACCAAGGTTGTCAAAGGTGGCCGTATTTTGGGCTTTGCCGCTTTGACCGTGGTGGGTGATGGTGATGGCGGTATCGGTATGGGTAAGGGCAAGTCACGTGAAGTACCCGTGGCTGTGCAGAAAGCAATGGATGAAGCACGCCGCAAGCTGGTAAAGGTCAACCTTAAAAATGGCACTTTGCACCATGCAGTCATTGGCAAGCATGGAGCGGCTGTGGTTTATATGCAGCCCGCTTCCGAAGGTACCGGCATTATCGCTGGTGGCCCGATGCGTGCTGTGTTCGAAGTGATGGGTGTGCACAATATCCTGGCCAAATGTATCGGTTCAACCAACCCGTATAACGTGGTGCGCGCAACCATCAATGGTCTGTTACAAGTCAACTCTCCTTCTGAAATTGCTGCCAAGCGCGGCAAGTCAGTCGAAGAGATCATGGAGTAATAATGATGAGCGCTACTGCCAAAATGATGAAGGTAACGCTGGTAAAAAGTGTTATTGGTACCAAACAATCACACCGTGCTTGCGTAAAAGGCTTGGGACTGCGTCGAATGAATCATACCGTTGAAGTGCTGGATACGCCGGCAAATCGCGGTATGGTCAATAAAGTAAATTATCTCGTGAAGTGCGAGGGTTAAGCAATGCAACTTAATACTATTAAACCTGCCGATGGCAGCAATAGCGAAAGACGCCGTGTTGGTCGCGGTATCGGTAGCGGATTTGGTAAAACAGCAGGTCGCGGCCATAAGGGGCAAAAATCCCGTACCGGTGGTTATCATAAAGTCGGTTTCGAGGGTGGGCAAATGCCCCTGCAACGCAGGCTGCCAAAACGCGGGTTTGTTTCGATGACGGCTGGTGATACTGCGCAAGTCCTGTTGTCCGATCTGGATAAGCTGCCGGTAGATGTTATTGATATCCTGGTGCTCAAACAGGCGGGTATTGTTCATGCTCGTGCCAAGACGGCAAAAGTTATTTTGTGTGGACAGCTTAAGCGTGCAGTGAAGCTGCAGGGCGTGTTGGCAACCAAAGGTGCACGTGCAGCAATTGAAGCTGCTGGCGGCAGCTTCGTGGAATAATCTTGGCTGCGAATAAACCTAATATTGGTAGTGCCGATAAGTTCGGTGACTTGAAGCGGCGCTTGCTGTTTCTGATCGGAGCCATGGTTGTGTACCGTATCGGTGCGCATATCCCGGTGCCTGGCATCGACCCAGTTGCGCTGGAGCATTTATTCCGTTCCCAGGAAAACGGTATTCTGGGGATGTTTAACATGTTCTCGGGCGGGGCGCTGTCGCGTTTCACGGTGTTTGCTCTAGGGATCATGCCGTATATTTCAGCATCCATCATCATGCAGCTAATGACGGTGGTTTCACCCCAGTTGGAAGCGCTGAAAAAAGAGGGTGAAAGCGGACGGCGCAAAATTACCCAGTACACACGATATGGCACAGTGGGTTTGGCATTTTTCCAGGCGCTGGGTATTGCAGTAGCACTGGAGGCGCAGGCAGGTCTAGTAATCGATCCGGGCTACATGTTCCGCCTGACAGCTGTAATGACCCTAGTTGCCGGTACCATGTTCCTGATGTGGCTGGGTGAGCAGATTACTGAACGCGGCATTGGTAACGGTATATCGATGATTATTTTCGCCGGTATCGTTGCAGGATTGCCTCATGCAATTGGCGGCACATTGGAATTGACGCGTACGGGTGCATTCTCCATACCGCTTGTGCTGATGCTGTTTGTGGCTGTCGTGCTGGTCACTGCGCTGGTCGTATTTGTGGAACGTGGGCAAAGAAAAATATTGGTGAATTACGCCAAGCGCCAAGTGGGTAATAAAGTTTATGGTGGGCAAAGCTCACATCTGCCACTTAAACTCAATATGGCTGGGGTTATTCCACCGATTTTTGCTTCGAGCATTATTTTATTCCCGGCAACTTTGGCGGGTTGGTTTGGTAGTCGTGACAGCATGAGCTGGCTGAAAGATGTAGGTGCTACTTTATCACCCGGACAGCCGATTTATGTGATTCTGTATGCAACCGCAATTGTCTTTTTCTGTTTTTTCTATACCGCCCTGGTGTTTAATCCCAAGGAGACGGCAGATAACCTGAAAAAGAGCGGCGCATTTGTGCCCGGGATTCGTCCCGGTGAGCAGACAGCACGCTACATTGACAAAATCATGGGGCGTCTGACTTTGGTCGGTGCAATCTATATTACGTTGGTGTGCTTGTTGCCTGAATTTTTGATTGTGAAATTCAATGTGCCATTCTACTTTGGCGGGACATCCCTACTGATTATTGTGGTGGTGACTATGGATTTCATGGCGCAGGTTCAAGCTTATATTATGTCTCATCAATATGAGGGCCTGCTCAAGAAGGCCAACTTCAAGGGTAATGGTTTTGTTTCACGTTAAGCGGCAGGTGGCTCGATAGATGTCTAAAGAAGATACCATCCAGATGCAAGGTGAAATTCTGGAGACGCTGCCGAATGCGACCTTCAGAGTCAAGCTGGAAAACGGTCATGTCGTCTTGGGGCATATCTCCGGGAAAATGCGTATGCACTATATTCGTATTTTGCCTGGTGACAAGGTAACGGTTGAGTTGACCCCGTATGATTTGACCAAGGCGCGCATTACGTTTCGTGCCAAGTAAGTTGTTTGCCGTGGTATACACGGTTATGTCGAGGAGTTTTTCATGAGAGTACGTGCATCAGTTAAAAAAATCTGCCGAAAGTGCAAGATTGTGCGTCGTAAGGGCGTCGTTCGGGTTATATGTGAAGACCCGCGCCACAAGCAACGCCAAGGCTAATTGTTTTAGCCTGGCTTTAAATGATAGAATTTAATGTTTTCGATTCCGGAGTGATTAGATGGCCCGTATCGCAGGGGTAAACATCCCGAACCACCAACATGCCGAAATTGCGCTTACCGCAATTTACGGTATCGGTCGCACCGTATCCCGCAAGATTTGCGCGGAAGCCGGTGTGAATACAGCAGCCAAGATCAAGGATCTGACCGACGCCGAAACGGAAAAGTTGCGCGAAGGCGTGGCCAAGTACACGGTCGAAGGTGACTTGCGTCGTGAAGTAACCATGAACATCAAGCGATTGATGGATATGGGTTGCTACCGTGGTATGCGTCATCGTCGCGGGTTGCCATTGCGAGGCCAGCGTACTCGTACCAACGCGCGCACTCGTAAAGGTCCGCGCAAAGCAGTTCGCGCGACCAAATAAAGGAATAAAAAATCATGGCTAAAGCGAATATCAGAGTCCGTAAGAAGGTTAAAAAGAATGTGGCAGAAGGCATTGCTCACATTCATGCCTCCTTTAATAACACTATTGTTACGATTACCGACCGTCAGGGAAATGCCTTGTCTTGGGCTACTTCCGGAGGGGCTGGTTTTAAAGGCTCGCGTAAAAGCACCCCGTTTGCTGCTCAGATTGCTGCTGAAAATGCAGGCAAGCTGGCACAGGAATGTGGCGTTAAAAATCTTGAGGTGCGTATTAAAGGACCTGGTCCAGGTCGTGAATCTGCAGTTCGCGCATTGAATAACGCCGGTTTTAAAATCACCAGTATTTCCGACGTGACGCCAGTGCCGCATAACGGCTGCCGTCCGCCCAAGAAACGCCGTATCTAAAGCAGGAGTCCCAACGTGGCCAGAAATCTTGATGCTAAATGCCGCCAGTGCCGTCGCGAAGGCGAGAAACTGTTCCTAAAAGGCGAAAAGTGCTTTACCGATAAGTGTGCGATTGAACGTCGCCCTTACCCACCTGGTCAGCATGGCCAGAAGAAGAACAATCGTCTTTCCGATTATGGCGTGCAGCTGCGCGAAAAACAAAAACTGCGCCGTACTTATGGCGTATTGGAACGTCAGTTCCGCGATGTGTACAAGGAAGCTGACCGTCAGCGTGGTGTGACCGGTGAAAATCTGTTGCAAATCCTGGAGAGCCGTCTGGATAACGTGACATTCAGAATGGGTTTTGGTGCTTCGCGTGCTGAATCACGTCAGGTCGTACGTCATAACAGTATCCTGGTAAACGGCAAGCGCGTGAACATTCCGTCCTATGTGGTTAAGCCCGGCGATGTGGTGGAAGTATGCGAAAAATCCAGACAGCAGTTGCGCATCAAGGCTGCATTACAGGCAGCCGAACAGCGCGGGTTTCCTGAATGGGTTGAAGTCAGTGCAAAGGATATGAAAGGCACTTACAAAGCCAAGCCGCAACGTGCCGAACTACCCGCTACCATCAACGAACATCTCGTGGTGGAATTGTATTCCAAGTAATCCCGACGCTTTTATGAGGGACACCGTTTATGCAAAGCAGTACCGCTGATTTATTGAAACCCCGTATCATTGATGTAGAAACTGTTTCGCCATTGCGTGCCCGTGTCATTATGGAGCCGTTCGAACGCGGCTACGGCCACACTTTAGGCAATGCACTACGCCGCATCCTGTTGTCATCGATGCCCGGAGCCGCCCCGACTGAAGTGTCGATCAGTGGTGTGTTACATGAGTATTCGATCCTCGAAGGCGTGCAGGAAGATGTCGTAGACATTTTGCTGAACCTGAAAGGTATTGCGCTTAAATTGAATGATCGTAGCGAAGTGACGCTCAAGCTGAAAAAATCCAGCGAAGGTGCTGTGACAGCGGGCGACATTGAGGTTGGTCATGATGTCGAGATACTGAACCCGGATCATGTCATTGCACACCTGACCAAAGGTGGCAAGCTGGACATGGAAATCAAGGTTGAGTTGGGACGCGGTTATCAGCCAGTCTCCGTACGCAGTCAGCCTGATGATACGCAAACACTGGGCGCTATCAAGCTGGATGCTTCATTCAGTCCGGTGCGTCGTGTAGCGTATGCCGTTGAGAGTGCGCGCGTTGAACAGCGCACCGATCTGGACAAGCTGGTGCTCGATGTGGAAACCAACGGTACCATTGAACCCGAAGAAGCTGTGCGTTATGCGGCGCGTATTCTGGTAGATCAATTGGCACTGTTTGCTGACCTGAAGGGGACGCCAGTCGCAGCAGAGTTGCCGAAAGTTGCGCAAGTGGACCCGATGCTGCTGCGTCCAGTGGACGATCTGGAGTTGACCGTGCGCTCGGCTAATTGCCTGAAAGCCGAAAACATTTACTATATCGGCGATTTGATTCAGCGCAGTGAGACTGAATTGCTCAAGACGCCTAATCTGGGTCGAAAGTCGCTCAATGAAATCAAGGATGTGCTGGCTTCCAAGAGCCTCAGCTTGGGAATGAAACTCGAGAACTGGCCACCTGCAGGCCTCGAGAAGCCGTAATTTAGCAGAAGGAATATAACGATGCGTCACCGTCTCGCCAATCGCAAACTGAATCGCACCAGCAGCCACCGCGCTGCTCTGCTGCGCAACCTGACCAATGCTTTGCTGCGTCACGAGGTTATCAAAACCACGTTGCCCAAAGCCAAGGAATTGCGTCGTGTAGCAGAACCCATGATTACTCTGGGAAAAAAGCCGTCACTGGCGAACCGTCGTCTCGCATTCGATCGCTTGCGTGACCGTGAGATGGTCGTTAAGCTGTTTGATGAATTGGGTCCGCGTTTTTCCAGCCGTAACGGCGGATATTTGCGTATCCTTAAATATGGTTTTCGTGATGGAGACAATGCACCCATGGCATTGATCGAGATGGTCGATCGTGCCGAAGATGCTGGTGTAGTCGA
>JBDSHM010000032.1:0-10894 GCA_039918495.1 Sulfuriferula sp.
GATAAAAACGCCGCATCTCATACATTACCGAGGCACCCACATGCACTGTCGGTCCTTCACGTCCGATGGTCAGACCGCCCAGCATGCCCATCAGACCGATTCCGATTTTGCCAATAATGATACGCAAACCGAACAGTTGCGGGACCAGTAGACGACGACCCGGCGCATGAAGTGCTGCAATCACTTGAGGAATACCGCTACCTTCGCTGCCATCAAAATATTTCCTTGTCAGCCACACAGACAGGGCAGTCAATGCAGGCGTAATCAGCAACGCCAGCCATTCACGACCGGCGATCCAGCGACTGAATTGTGCCTGCGCGTCATTCGTCCAGTGGGCAAACAGTACCGCTAACAGACCTACCAGTAATGCGCCAACCCAAAAAAAACCGTAGCTCAACCACAAATGCCGCAGTTTGCGGCGGGTCAGGCGAAATACAGCGGCAATACGATGATGCAGCAACATGTAGGAAGATGATTTTGATTTGAGAGGATATTATAACAACACAGGATTGGCAGCGCGGAGAAGCGGGTCGGGACCCCAATACATCTCACCTCAAGGTAACACAAACCTTGGGTGTGATATCCGGCGCGTTAGACCTGCACGCTGATACCTAGACTGGCGGCCTGTCATCGCTGAAACTACGGCAGATCGGATGATCGCTTGTTAATGCTGTTTGGATTGCTTCAACTGCTGTTCCACGAATGCTAGCAACTCGGGGCTTAGGGAATTGCTTGCCTTGGCTCTGAGAAAAGCTTCCTGCGCCTCAGCTTGATGATTCTCGGCCTGTAATGAAATCCCCATTCCCATCAACCAGACACCTGACCCGGGAACTTTGCGCAGTGCCAACACATAATGTTCTACCGCTTCTTTGTTGCGCCCTTCGCGTTGCAATAGTGCCGCAAGAAAGGCTTGATAGTCAGGCTGCTCGGCAGCAAAAGGCAAACTGCGCTGCAGCGTTTTCAGGGCATTCTGGGTATTACCCTGCTCTACCTGCAGACGTGCCATGATCATTGCCAGACCGGTTTGGCCGGGATTGAGCTTCAGGCCATCCTGCAAACTGCGTTCCGCGTCACCATATCGCTTGGCCGCCACCAGCAAGCCCACCAGAGTTTGCCGTGCCGCCGTATTGCCGGGGTCAAATTGCAGTACGTTACCGAGGGATTCGATTGCTTCGGTCGTGCGTCCCTGCTGCATCAAGGATACCGCCTTGCCGTATTCATTTTCAGCACGCTGTTGTGGTGTAATTTCCTTGATCTGTTTAAGAACGGGCGTGGCTGCAGCGGTTACATTTGGCCTTGAATCGACCCGCTCGTCCGACACTGGAATCACCTGTGCCTGGGCCGGTAGGGCAGCAATCGGTTTTCCCACATTCGGAATGATATGAGACGGTGCAGCATTCGCCGCAACAGGAGCCGGCACAACAGGTTGGGGTTTAATGACGGCTGGCGCAGCTGCCTCTGGCGATGATTTTTTTTCCATTGTCTGCAGTTGGGCGGCTGCAAGGTCCTGCACCGCACTGAGTTGCATGGCCAACTTCAAATCAGTGGACGGGTGCTGAATGGATACAGATGCGGCACTGGATGGGTGGCCGGTCAGCACATGCTGATCGGTTTTTATTTGCGCCAGCTCCCCTGTCACTGTTTGGACAGGTAGCAGTGGGTCCGCAACTTTGGGCGATGGCCACATTTTCCAAACAACCAAACTGGTAACGGCAAGCAGGGTCAGCAACACGATCACCCACCATGCAGGATGTATCTGGCTCCGCGCCGGAACCGCTCTGAGATGCGCGGACATTGATGAATCCGCAGCGCCCGTGGAGTGCCGGTTTTCCAGATCTTGCAGCATTTTATTGATTACACTCATCGCAGTACCCATCCCAATGCGCTGCCGGCAATCAGTAGCATGGCGGCTATCAACAACCAGCGCCACCAATTATTTCTGACAGACCCGGTATCTTTTGCCGCAATACGTACATGACGCGCGCTTACCTGGTGCTTGCCTTCGCCATAGGCCAACATGAGCGCCTTATGCGCCATGATATTCACCAGCCGCGGTATACCACCGCTCGCCGCATATAGCTGACTGATCGCCCGACGGTTAAACAGACGACCACCTGCGTAGCCAGCCACATTGAGACGATGCGAAAGATAATAATCCATATCATCGCGCCGTAACGGGCCGAGATGGTAATGGAAAGTAATGCGCTGATTCAACTGCCGAATGGAATCCTGCTGTAATTTCTGGTTGAGCTCCGGCTGCCCGAACAGCACAATCTGCAGAAGCTTGCGCTTTTCCGTTTCCAGGTTCGTGAGCAGACGGATTGCCTCCAGGCTTTCCAGCGGCATGGCCTGGGCTTCATCAAGACACAGCACGACCTGCTTACCCTGTCGGGCAAAATCCAGCAAGGCTGCAGTCAGTGATTTGAGCAAATGATGCTGGTCGACATCCGGTTGCAGATCAATGCCCAACTCATCAGCAAGGGCCAGCAGCAAGGTATGAGGGGTCAGGTAGGGATTGGGAATATAAGCGGTAACGAAGCGTTGTGCCGAGTCGCCAGGCTCACCTGTCTGCGCTTGATCCGGGTCGCTGCCCGAAACTGCCACAGCACCGTGATCCATGTTAATACTCGCCATGAATTGACGGCATAGAAGCGTCTTGCCTGTGCCCACTTCACCGGTGATTTTGATAAATCCTTCACCGTGCCGGATGGCGATCAACAGGGTATTGAGCGCCTCCTGATAATCGGTACAGGCAAAAAAGAAACTGGTATCCGGTGTGATGCCGAAAGGTGCTTCACGCAGACCGAAATGGGCAAGATACATGCTCAGTGCCGACCCGTTGTCCCCATACTCGATCCATCCTCAAAGGTATTACTGGGTCGCAATTTCTGGATGCGTTCGCGGCTGTTGAGAATATCCTGCGACCAATCACTGTCACCCTGAACCACTGTCGTTTTCAGCAGAATCACCAGTTCGCGCTTCTGACTGACACGGTTGGTATTGCGGAACAGCGATCCAAGGACCGGCACCTCACCGGCAACCGGCACTTCCGAGCGATCATCGGTCATGGATTGCCGCATCAACCCGCCAATGGCGACAATGCTGCCGTCCTGAACACGTACCACGCTATCCGTTTCGGATACGGCGCTGGATGCAAGCGGCAGATTCAATGAACCGAGTGAACCGCCAAGGTTAATCGTTTTGAGATTCTCGGTGACCAGACTGACCGACGGATGAATATGCAAAATAATTTCACCCTCCTCGGAAATCTGCGGCGTTACATCGAGGGCGATACCGGAGAAGAACGGCTGCAGGGTCACATTCGGTGTCGTGGTTGTCGCGGTTCCGGTAACCGTTGTCGAACTCACGTTGGTAACGAAAAAATCATCCGTGCCTACTTTAAGTACCGCCATCTGATTATTCAAAGTGGCAATGCGCGGGCTGGACAATACATGCACCGTTCCCTGCGTATTCAGGAACGAAAGCAGAGCGGCAAAATTACTGGTCTGATAGGCCAGCCCGAATAGTCCATTTGCGGCCGTTGCTGCACTGGACGTCGCAATATTTGCCAGGACAGAACCAGGAGCAGCAGCCAGAGTGGGGCTGACGAGCGGCCCAGACGTACTCAACAACGTTCCAGGTGCGACCGAACCTACCGATAGTCCAGACCTGAATGCTGCCCAGTTAATACCGGCCTGATAGCCGCTATTAAGCTGCACTTCGATAATCTTGGCTTCCAGCATGACCTGACGATCAACCGACAATTGTGTGGCTTTCAGGTATGCCTGCACATGGCGTATTTCGTTCGGCATCGCGCGAATCAGCACCACACCGGATTGCGGGCTCACTACAACCTTGCGGCCATCTTTATCGCCGATGATCGCCGTCAACGAGTTTCTCAATTCGCTCCAGAAATCGGTTTCAGTCTCGGTCGTGATTTTGCTGGTTTCAAAGACGCGGCTGGTAGGTGCACCGGTAGTCGTGGTCGTACCTCCGGGTGTCGTCGGTCCGGTTGACGACGAGTTGCTTACAGAACCGGAAATCACCCGGATATCGGAAGCGCCTTTACGCTGACCGCTGATATAGTTCAGCTTGAATACCCGCGTCTGCATGGTAAGCGGCTGAATGAAAATACGTGTACCGTCCACCTTGTAGTCGTAACCATAGAGTTCGCGAATTGCGTCCAGCGCTTCAAATACGGTCACGTTCTTGAGGTTCACCGAGATTGTGCCGCTTACCTCGGGGTGTACAAGCATGCTGTAGCGTGTACCGGATACGATTCCCAGAAACACCTGGGTAGCCGGCGCATCGTTGACAACCAGATCAAATCTTTGCTCGGGTGGCTTGCTCACTTTTGGCATTTCAATAGTGAGTGGCGGCAGGAGTGCCGCGTTCACGGCACCTTGTGGGGCCGGTTTGACCTGCGCAGCCGCTGCCGTAGCGAGTTCGGCATTGATTTCCTTATAAGTGGAATTATCCCGCGCGCCCATATTGGCACAGCCTGTAAGCGCCAACGTCGCCAAGCCCAATAGGACTGGCAATACCCAAGTCGTCACGAGGGTATCGGGGGTCCGCGATTGCATGGATATAATTCGTTTCTGCATTTTTTCTACCTTTTTTCCTGCCGGGACGATCAGTGTTGATGGTGCGGGCTGCGCATGAGGATGCGTTTGCCGACATCAGGGAACAGTTTCAATGTCTGCAAACCACTGCCGTTTTTCAAAATGACTTCGCTTTCGGTAATTCCAACTACGCGCGCGTCGCCCAGTTTCTCCCCGATTGTGAAACGCTGGCCACTAATAATTGCCGAACGCTGATGTGCTGAAATGAATACGGACTGTAATTGCGGACCGCTTGTAACAAGCGATCCTGCATTGCCTGACGATAAATCGGTGGGGGGACGCGTCGGGTCCCGCAATTCACCACTGGCGCAAGCAAATGACGCAAACAGACACGCACCCACCACATAGCAGCACGCAGCAAAACGGCGCTGCCAGCTGCGTTTTCGTTCGCGGACCTGTTGAATGCGCTTAATCATAACGCCAGCCATGCTTTATCCATACTCAAGGTATACAGCCGCAAGGTAAGCGTCTCCTTTGGATATTTATCCACCTCCAGATCGGCTTTACCCCAGAACATATGCCAAGGCAACGACTCTATCTCGGACAGATAACGCAACAGATCCAGATAGCTGCCCTCCACCGTAATTTCGACCCCGTGTTTGTAGACCAGATTTTCCGCAGAACTTGGTTTCACCTGAGTTGGTTTTTCCGTCTTTCCAGTCACTTTGCCGTCGGGCTTTGTTTCCTGCTCTCCCAAAGACATGACCGGCAGCGTTTTCAAAGACACCAGATGCAATGACTGGTTGTGCCGCAAAATGTCTTGCAGCAATACCGGCATGCGTTGCGGGGGCACCAATCCGCTTTGTATGTCTTCAAGCGTCCTCCTGCTTTGCTCATATTGCCCCTGCAAGTGAGTCAGCCGCGCTCGCAAGGCAAGATCAGGATCGTTATTCCAGCTCTTTACCAGCGCCTGAATTTGCATTTCCATTGCAGACGATTTTTCCTGTGTCTGGGTAATCTGTTGTTGCAGATTTTTATGCCGCGCCAGCAAGGGATTAATCAGGACTGTATTCACCGCCACAATCAACATCGCCGCCACCCCCAGAAAAATCAGCGTACGCTCGCGTAGACTCATTGCATTCACGCGGTCGGACAGGCGCTTCCATTGCGTTTTCAATGCGCTCATTTGGCTGGCTCCGCATCCGCATCCATCTTGCGCAAACTGAATTCAATATATGGCGGGATGGGGACCGGCTTTCCATCCGCGGTTTTTTCGATTTCGGGCAAATGCATTTCCAGCATACTGAATGTCTTGCCTGCCAGCGCCGGCTCCTTTTTCAGATTATTAATGAACACTGGCACCAGCTCGGGCTTCAGGGTTCGACCATTAATTGCCATATCGCCACCCACACCCGACACATGGAACCCGGTAATCCACAATCCACTCAGCGTCTGTCGTGACAATGCGCGCAGATATTCTGAAAAGCCTCTGGTATTGCCCAACTCGCCTGCCCCAAGCAATTCAATAATCTGAGCTTGCGCTTTCACCTGACCGTCGATTTTCGCAACTTCATCTTGCAACAGCTTGCTCGGGTGACGCGGACCAAACGCAGCCGACGTCTGCGCCAGACGCAATTGCGTCGCCTGAAAGGCTTTTTCGGTCTGGACGGACTGTTTCTCGAGTGTCGAGGTGCGATACCAGGCATAACCGTAAACCAGCAGCGAGCCCAGCAGAATAAGTCCCAGCGCCTGCAACATGGTAGCAGTGGAGAAATACTTCTCCTGCTGGCGGAAGAGCGGATTGTAAAGGTTGATCTGTTGACTCACAGTACCTTGACCTCTTGTCGAAGCGCTGCACCCAATGCCATGAAATAACGCTGCTGCTGTGATGGTTGTTCCAGTTCCGGGATTTTGGAAATATCCATTACTGCCTCCAGATTCAAGGCTTCTACCGGCATATATAAATTGGCTGCCAGATATTCCTGCAAACCGGAATTGCTGTCGCTCAAAGGCGCCAGCATCAGCTTGGCAACCGCAATAAACCGAAACTGCCTTTCAAAATGATCGAACGAGCGTTGCAGTTCCAGAGTAACGCGGTCAAAACACGCATTTTTCTGGTCCATATCTCCCTGCTGCAATTGCTCAAGCGTCACATCAAAGCGCCGCGACAGATATAATTCGCCTGCATACGTGATGGTAAGTAAAGCGCCTGCATTGTCGAAGGAAAGCAATGCCAGACCACGGTCCTTCGGCTCCAGCAGGGCAGAAATATTACGTTGCGCCATTTCCGGGATGTCGATGACCTGCACCGGGATTTTGACTTCCTCGAATAAGGTCTGGCGTTCCTTGATAAAGGCAGAGTGCGCCACTACGGCATACATGGCGCCTTTGCGCTCAGGCGCATTCTTATCGCCCGGAATATCCAGCACATCAATGGTCGCGTCATCGATGTGGAAATCCAGCAGGTCCTTCAGGCGCCAGCGAATGGCTGTTTTAAGTTCTTCCTGCGGTACATTCGGCGCATCCACTGCTAACAGCTGATATTCCCCATGGCTCAGCAGATTCGTGCACTCATAGCTATCCGTGTGCAGCTCCCTGGACAGCTTTTCCAAACCGGCATTGATCTGTGTTTTATCAATGGGGTAAAACGCCACCAGCCCGACTTGGGGCTGAGCTGCTGGTATAGGCGTGACATGCGCCATGTAAATACCATCTCCCTGAATATTGATGGACAACCAGCCGGCAGTTTTTGTTGTTTTCGAGAATAAACGCATGCCCAGTGCCATATGTAAAATCCACTTGAAATTAAAACAATAAACCATTGTTGTCAATTGGCTTTTGTTCCTGTGTGCTTTATTGAATCCTAATATTCGCAGCCAAATCGCGCGTTAACCTGCGTTTTTCGTGCCACACAAAGCGAGTCAGGCTAGTACATCTCGCGCATATAAATAAATTCATTCGCGTTTTTATACACGCCGAATGTCGCGCGTCCCTGCGGATTCTGGTTATAGTTTGTACCCGACCATTTACCTTGCAGATACGATAGATTTGCTGCCGTTACAGCCTGTTGCGTGGTCGGCAATGGCGCCACGCATGTCTGACCCGTGGCGGCCGCCCCCAGATTCACTGTCAGGTCCACGCTGCCATTATTACCGGCGGCGGGTTTCACCAATTTCAGCGTGCTGCTTTTCCCGTTACTCAAGCGACCGGTCACGGAGACGGCCGTCTTGCAGGCACTCAGGTTAGGCAGATAATTGCCCATGGCGATACTGGTCGCGGTAATCGTGGTGCAATTATCTGCCGCATTGGTAACAAATACATTCCCGTTCCAGTATTGCGCTTCCGCTGGAATCGGCAAGTCCAGCAATTCCGAACCGAATGCGTTACTTAGCCTCAGCCTCCCGTAACGGAACAGATTGCCGGAATCGAAAGCGATGCCACTCCCTGTGCCATTGAATACAGCAGGTGTGGTGGTGCTGATGGTGCCATTTCCTGGCACTGACGCCTCGCTGGTGTCGCTAACACTCAGGTTCAGCGAAATGTTGGCATTAAAGGGCGCCTGTGGTGTGGTCAGACTGCGAACGTAGGCAAGCAGATCGGTACTGCTGACATTTTCGCTGCCGGTACCGTTATTGTTTGATGTCACCGTCGGCAGGGTAGTCAGGCCCGTATCCAGCGTTCCGGAAGGACTGCTGTAGGCATATGCTGCGGTCGGACGCCACAGGCTGCTGCTGTAATTCTGCGTCGTGGCGCCCGCCGCATTCTGGGCGATAATCAATGACTGCGGGGCGGTAACATAGCCGAAACCCTGGCCGATATACGTAAAGGAGCGCGAGGTGCAGGTGGTGTCGTTGAAAGTTTTTAACTGCGGTGTATTGCTCGTCGTCACACTGAAATGATCAGGCACAAAACGTCCCACATTCAGGAATCCGGAACAAACATATCCTCCCGTGCAGTTCTGTGGCGTGCCGTCGTTAGCATCCACGTTCGCAAAGCTTGAATCCACCAACTGCATGGTGAATGCACCCGTCTCGTTATAAAGGGCGGTATTGCTGGCCACGGTACCGGATACCGCACTCCAGCTACCGGGGCTGAGTGCGCCTGCTGTACAACCGGTCGGAAGCAAACACGCCGTCACACTTGCCGCCGGGGTACCGGCGTAGTTACCGGTAATATTTCCCAGTCCGTTTACCGCCGTGGCGCCGATGGTAAAGGGCTGTCCTGCCTTATGCACATTGCCGCCCGAAGCGGCAGTGTTATATAGAGCTCGCGCAGTTCCCGCCGCACTCCAGTTGGCATCGCTGACGCTCACGCCACTAAAACCGGCCGGCCGGATAGCAAAGTTGTCGGTGGAACAACCAACCGCTGTTGCGGTGCCTGTAGCAGGGTAGGTGATGCGCACCCGCACATTGCGCCAGGCGTTGTTTTCCTGGAACGCCACGGTCATGCGGCCATTGTTAGCCGCCGCAAAAATAGGGTTTGTTGCCAAAGTTTGTATGGTGGTCCACGCTGCATTACAGCCATTGGCATCCAGCGCGCCACCCGCACTGCTGTCCAGCAATTCCACTTTCACTGCGCCGGTAAAAGCCGCCAGAATGGCGTTCCTGGCGGTATTGAGCGCAATCAGATCGAGTTGAAAACTGGAACCGGCTACCTTCGTGGTGATGAAACCGGTAATCGCCCCTGCTGCGGTAGAGCTGTCATAGGCGTTAAAACCACCCGGCGCGGCTACAGCGCCACTCTGTGGCGTACCCAACGTAGCAGCTATGACGCTCCATTCCACATCGTCAATGTGCGTCCAGGATTTGAACTGGGTTGAATTATTCGCTGTGATTTGCAGGGTAATCGTCTGCCCAGCATAGCCCGACAAGCTATAACTCTGGGTGAACCAGGGCTCCAATCCCGGTGCGATGGTCATACCCGCTCCATGGTTTCCTTTGAGATCGGTATCCCAACCGTTATATTGCCCGTAGCCGGATTGGTTGTTCGTTACCGCGCCTGTTCCCTTATTGGGGCTGAAGGGGTACGTCACATAATTACCAACAGTTGGCCCGACGATTTCGGTGGTCGTTCCACCGATCAAGCGCACCCGCAAAAAATCCCAAATACTGGCTCCGTCATCCGAACCATCCCAACCCTCCGGCCGGTATCGGATAAGCAGATTACCCGGATTGCTGGCGGGAACCACAATGGATCGCGTCAGGGTCACCGATGGATAAGCGTTAGCGGGTTCGTTGTTGGTACGCCCGCCCAACAAATAAGAGAAGGCGCCGGTATAGGGCGTGCCATCGGTAACGATAGAGCTGGGCGATCCGCCGTTAGTCGTGATGGTGGGTGTTTCGCTTGGCCGCAATTGCGCGTCAAACCCCGAGTTGGCCTTGGTCGCGCTCCACCCAGTGGGACTCTGCATCCCGGTGGTGCCGCGCTCGAAGTTGCCATTGATCGGCGGCTGCGGGTTCGCTGCCTTCGGGCCATTCGCACCAATATCGAAATACAGGTAATACGTCACCGGCCCCGCATCCTGCAAAATGAAGCGCACTTCGCCACGACCATTGCCAGCCGCATCGGTCGCGTCGGCATACACGGTATCGGTGAATTCCTGAGTCGCACTCAGGGTAGTGCCATCCGTGCGCGTCACTCGCGGAGAATTCACGTCGAACGTGCCCGTCACACCCAGCGTCGTCAGCAGGGCATTGAAATCCACATCCACCTTGATCGTGCTGTTCACGCTGGCACCGGCGGGCACGTTAATCGGCACGCGATAGTTCCAGGCAGGGTTAAACCACGCGGCTGAGGCCATGGCGGGCAGCAGCGCCATCAATATTGCCAGCGCACAGGCGCGCCAGCAAGTTGAGCCGACTCGCCTTAAGCACTGCGTTAGCGTCAGCAGCCTACCTCTCATCGTCATGAATAACATGCCAAACAATCCGCTTTCATGGGTTACTTGCCTATGGTCGCTTGCAATTGCCGTTCCACATAGGTGGCACTGCCTACTGTTCCCTGGCTTGCAGTTGAAATGATCTGATACATGTTCACCGTATTGCCGCCTTCGGTCGTGGAAGGAAATGAATTGCACTGCACTACGATGCTGAATCCGGCCTGTGTGCCGCCTGCTGTTAACGACGTAGGGGCGGGACAACTTGAGTTTTTCAATACCTGATAAGCGCCCCATTCGATCCCGGTGCGCGCAGCCTGGTAGGCTCGGGTGCCCTGCACATCCTGAGCCGAAGTAATGTGCTGTACCGTCGAAAAAGTCAGCATGAAGGCACCCAGTGCAGCCAGTACCACCACCAGGAAAATCGCCGCAACGATGGCGAAGCCACGCTGGGCCG
>JBDSHM010000033.1:0-3831 GCA_039918495.1 Sulfuriferula sp.
ATCCAGGCGGGAGACCGGCTTAAACCTGCTACCGACGCCTACTCGTTCCGCTATATTCCGCATCCCCCGGCAACCAATATTCAGGGCCGCGTGATTTCTATTTATGGCGGGGTATCCGAAGCCGGGCAGTATGCCACCGTGGTCCTGAACCAAGGCAGCCGCAATGGCTTGGACGTTGGTACAGTATTGGCGGTGTATAAAAAAGGCAACGTGGTGGACAAGATTCAGCTGCCAGACTCTCGTAGCGGGCTGCTGATGGTATACCGCGTGTTTGACAAGGTGTCTTACGCCTTGGTAATGCAGATTCATCGCCCGGTTAACATACTGGATACTGTGCGCAATCCTTGAATCACGCCGAACGCTGCGCCTGGTTGGGCTTGGCGCTCACGCGCGGCTTGGGTGGGCAGTCCTATCGCGCCTTGCTGAGCGCATTCGGCGGCCCGGAACAGGTTTACGCCGCTTCGGGCAGCGCATTGAAGCCCTATCTTACCCAGCCGGTTATCCAGCGCGTCTGCGCTGGTGTGGATGATGCCGCCATCGAGCCTGCCCTGCGCTGGCTCGACGCGCCCGGCAATCATCTGGTTACCCTGGCCGACAGCGATTATCCGCCGCATCTTCTGGAAATCCCCGACCCGCCGCCATTGTTGTACCTGAAAGGGCGCCGCGAATTGCTCAGTGCACCGATGTTCGCCATTGTCGGCAGCCGCAATGCCACGCCCCAGGGCGTAGCCAACGCAGAAGCTTTCGCGAGTGCGCTGTCGCAGGCCGGGCTTGCCATCGTGAGCGGTCTGGCGCTGGGCATTGATGCAGCCGCGCATCGAGGCGGGCTGGCTGGGGCAGCAGGTAGTCTGGCGGTAGTCGGTACCGGGCTGGATATCGTTTATCCAGCGCGCAACAAGGCGCTGGCCCATCAGCTGGCCGAGGAAGGGGCGCTGCTCTCCGAATTTCCCATTGGCACACCCTCTATCGCCGCCAATTTTCCACGCCGCAATCGCATCATCAGCGGCTTAAGCCTGGGTTGCCTGGTTGTGGAGGCCGCCATGCAAAGCGGTTCACTGATTACCGCAAGACAGGCGGCAGAACAGGGAAGGGAGGTATTTGCCATTCCCGGTTCCATCCATTCACCCGTAGCACGCGGTTGCCATGCACTCATAAAACAGGGCGCCAAACTGGTTGAATCGGCACAGGACGTGCTGGATGAATTGCACTGGCAAGTGGCCGCGCCTTCTCGCGTTGCCAGCACTGCCGGAGATGATCCATTGTTATCCGCGCTGGGATTTGAACCCGTCAGCCTGGATGTGCTGACCGAGCGTTGCGGGTTGACGCCCGATAGGCTTTCCGCCATGCTGTTGGAAAGGGAGCTTCAAGGCGATGTGGCCACGCTCCCCGGCGGTTTCTACCAACGTATTGTTTAAAAAAGATAATGTTAGAAATCCTAATTTACTTATTTGAAAATTACCCGCATGTGGAGCTGGCTCCGGACCGCGATGCGCTGGCGCTCAAATTGACTGCCGCTGGTTTCCACGGCGATGAAATTGATCATGCGCTAGACTGGTTCTCTGATCTGGGCACGCTCAACAGCACTGACTACCCCACCAGTCTGGCGGAGTGTCATGCGACACGATTTTATTCCGAACTGGAACAGAATCGGCTGGACACCGAGAGTCGGGGCTTGCTGATATTTCTGGAACAGGCCGGCATCCTCAACCCCTTGCAACGCGAGTGGGTCATTGATCGCGTTCTGGCTTTGGATGAGGATGAAATCACCCCGGACAAAATCAAGTGGATCGCACTGATGGTGTTGTGGAGTCAGAACCCAAACCAGGACTACTTATTACTAGAGGATATGTTGTTTAACGACGGCCATAACCTCTCCATCCACTAACGCCCCTGCGGCGCGCGCAGATACACATGTCATTTCTCGTTATTGTCGAGTCGCCTTCCAAGGCAAAAACCCTTAAAAAATATCTCGGCGAGGACTACGAAATCCTCGCCAGCTACGGTCACGTGCGTGATCTGGTGCCTAAAACCGGTGCGGTGGATACGGACAACCAGTTCGCGATGAAATATCAGCTCATCGAACGCAACGAAAAACACGTCGACATGATCGTGCGGGCAGCAAAAAAGGCCGACCGCATCCTGCTGGCGACTGACCCGGATCGCGAGGGAGAGGCCATCGCCTGGCATCTGGCGGAAATCCTGCGCGAGAAAAAAATCACGCCGAAAAAGCCCATCGCGCGTATCGAATTTCACGAAATCACCCAGAGTGCCATTCAGCACGCCGTGGATAACCCCCGGGAAATCGCCATGCCGCTGGTGGATGCGCAACAGGCGCGACGCGTGCTGGATTATCTGGTGGGCTTCAATCTATCGCCGCTGCTGTGGCGCAAAATAAGCCCGGGATTGTCCGCCGGGCGTGTACAAAGCCCGGCGTTGCGACTGATCGTTGAGCGCGAACTGGAAATTGAAAAATTCCAGGCGCGCGAATACTGGACCATCCACCTGGACAGCCATAAAGGCAAGCAGGCATTTTCTGCACGGCTGGTGCAGTATCGCGGCGAAAAACTCGATCAGTTCAGCATTGCGACAGGCGATGCGCAACAGTCCGTACTCGATACGCTCGCCAATGCGGAAACAGGCAGCGTCACACGGGTGGAAAAAAAGCGCAAATCACGCAGCGCAGCCGCACCGTTTACCACTTCCACGCTGCAACAGGAGGCGGTACGCAAGCTCGGCATGACCACTGATCGTGCCATGCGCACCGCCCAGCAGCTGTATGAAGGAATTGATATTGGCGGCGGCGCAGTCGGTCTGATCTCCTATATGCGTACCGATTCGGTGAATCTGGCACGCGAAGCCATTGAAGACGTGCGCGACTATATTGCCAAAAATTTCGACGCCGGCTATCTGCCTGCGGCGCCTGTGTATTTCCGCAACAAATCCAAAAACGCCCAGGAGGCGCACGAAGCAATTCGTCCTACTGCCATTTCACGCAGCCCGGAATCGATACGCCAATTCCTGACCATTGATCAGGCGCGTCTCTATGAAATGATCTGGAAACGCACCCTGGCTTGCCAGATGAGTCCGGCACAGTTCGACACGGTGAGCCTGGATATTGCCGTAGGCGGTCCTGATAATCTGTTCCGCGCCACGGGGCAGACATTGGTATTTCCCGGCTTCATCGCCGTGTATCAGGAAAATCAGGATGACGAGGAGAGCGAGGAAGAAGCCAAGCTGCCCGTGTTGGCCGAAGGTGAAACCGTTCCCGTGGACAAACTCTCCGGCGAACAGCACTTCACCCAGCCGCCGCCGCGTTATACGGAAGCCAGCCTGGTGAAAACGCTGGAAGAGTATGGCATCGGCCGCCCTTCTACCTACGCCAGCATCATCTCGACGTTGCAGGATCGCGAATACGCTGTGCTCGACAAGAAGCGCTTCATGCCCACGCCGATCGGGCAATTGGTGAACTGCTTCCTGACCACCCATTTCACCCATTACGTGGATTACGATTTCACCGCCAAACTGGAAGACCGGCTCGATGATGTGTCCAACGGCACACTCAAATACATCCCTTTGCTGGATGAATTCTGGCAGGAATTTTCCAGCACACTGGCTGCCAAAGCCGATGTGGAACGCGGCTGCCCGATCCCGGATGAGCCTTGCCCGAAGTGCGGCGCACGGCTTTTTCTGCAGGCCAGCAAGCGCGGGCTGTTTATCGGTTGTTCAGCGTATCCAGAGTGCGATTACACGCGTCCGCTGCATGGCGGCAATGAAGATGGACCCGTGGTGTTGGGGCAAGACCCCGACAGCGGGCAGGATATCCTGCTGCTG